>JAPORB010000032.1 GCA_026710425.1 Gammaproteobacteria bacterium | reverse complement strand
CACGGGTAACGAAGCCAGCCTTACGCAACGTTGGCCTGAGTTCATTGTCGTATTCCATCAGTGCACGAGTGATGCCGTGCCGAATGGCACCTGCCTGCCCGAAGCTGCCACCACCGCGCACCGTTACCTGGATGTCAAACCTGTCCGACATCTCAAGCAGCTCCAGCGGCTGCCTGACTATCATGCGTGCGACCTGCCGACCGAAGTAGCCGTCCAAGGGGCGGCGGTTGATGGTAATATTGCCTGAGCCGCTCCTCAGGAACACGCGAGCTGTGGAGGTCTTACGACGTCCGGTTCCGTAATACTGGATACTTTCCATGGGCTAGAGGGTCTCCGTTGCTATCTAAATCCGGGGGGGGGGCAAATTGACTTACTAAAGAAAGAGGATAACTCATAAATATCTACTGCATTATAGGTTTATGGCCTTAGGCTGCTGTGACGCATGGGGATGCTCAGAACCAGCATATACCTTCAATTTTCTGAACATGGCGCGACCGAGTGGTGTGCGTGGCAGCATACCCTTGACAGCCAGCCTTATGATTTTCTCTGGAGACTTCTGCTGCAACTCATTGAAAGTAATTGACTTTAAGCCTCCGGGATAGCCTGAATGAGAGTGATAGACTTTATCTGTGGTCTTTTTTCCAGTGACTTTTACCTTCTCGGCATTAACAACAACCACAAAGTCACCGGTATCAACATTGGGGGTATACTCTGCCTTGTGCTTGCCGCGCAGCCTGCTCGCAATTGCGGAGGCCATGCGGCCCAGCGTTTGTCCTTCGGCATTGACCAGAAGCCAGTTTCTGGGTACTTCATTTTGTTTGGCACTGTAAGTTTTCATAGTGATTACTTGGAACTTCATATAAAAGAGGCGGGATGATATAGAGACTCGTCATACATTTCAAGGAATTTTTGCTCCGAGGGATTTGCGCTGTAGGATTTGGACCCACACAGCAAAGCAGACCATGCCAAACTGACCCCCATAGCACCCTCCTGACTTAATTGCGAGCTGTCCGCAGGCATTTCTTGATGTGCGCGACCAGATTTCAATCGCAGTTATGCTTCTAATATGGTGCAGCATTTGAAGATGAGGGACATCAAGCACACAGGGGCAAACCCGTGGTTTTCCCGGTGACTTCGATAGTAGCGGTCAGAAAGGTCGATCCAGGTCACTAACCGATATCATCAAGGGAATACCACCGACCAAAAAGCACATCTGCACAGGTCGACTGTCAGGGATATGGCCCACAGCCAAGGACATCATCACCGTCAGTGTCAGACTAAAGCAGGTTCGCATCCATATCAGGCCACAGAGGTAGTAGCGTTCAAAAACAAAGTTGTTATTGAGGGACCATTAATTCGCTTCAGGTCACGGATTGTAGCCGCGTTTCTGAGAGGGCTTGCCATGCTGAGTCAGGGTGAAGATTCGTCGGCTCACCTTGTCCAAATTGATACTCACAATGCGCCCGTAGTCCCCAGCCTTGCTACCGGTCTGCCGAAAGCAAGCTTCGCACCCCTTGCATTCAAACCCGCCTGCGGCAGCATTGTAGCGTAAAGATCCGCTTGTCTCAGTTGCGGCAAACTAGCATGGTATTGCAGTTTCACTGACCAAACACTTCATTGATATATGCACTGCCTTAAGTTCGGATTAGTTCGGATTGCAACAATAGAGATTTTGCAAATGTGATTTTCTGGCACAATCACTAGTGCCTACGGCAAGTAAGAGCTGGGTTATGCATAAACCACCAATGTAAGATGAGGAGTTAGATTACGATCTTGATGGCATAAAAATCAATACTCTGAAACGCTGCACATTGGTGCCCTGCGAGAAGTTTGCTTCAGGCATAAATCACAGCGTCTCTCTTTTAAACTGAGTGGCCCATATTAGTTTAGTGGTTACTCAAATCCCTTCAGATTCGGTGACTGCTGCCCAAGTAATCCTGTGATTGCATTTCTGCCAGACGGGATAGAGTACGATCAAACTCGAATTTCAAGCGGGAACCAATATAAAGCTCTGATAGTTCGACCTCTGCTGCCACAATCAGCTTGACCCGTCTGTCATAAAGTTCATCTATCAAACTGATAAATCGCCGTGTTTCCTCAAGCCGCTCATCATTGAGCTGCGGCACAGCACTAAGCACCATAGCATGATACAGCTTTGCAAGTTCTATATAATCAAAGGCACTACGCGCGCCTTGGCACAATGCGGAGAACTCAAACCAGACCACATCCTCAGCACACTGACGGGCAATAATCGGTCGATCCAGAATCCTTAGGATCACATTGTCTGCTACATTACTGTGCTCTGGTGCCAAATTTCTGAAACTGTGGCCGAGCTGCTGTTCTGTTTCTTCATCTGGTGGAAACAAATAAAGCCTGGAACTCGACAGCCGCTCCAACCGATAGTCAGTCCCGGGAGCCACCTCCACAACTTCGAGGTTAGTCTTGAGCGAAGCGATAGCCGACAGAAAATTTTCCCGCTGCAAGCCGTTTTCGTACAGTAAATCGGGTTTGACGTTGGAAGTGGTGACCAGTACAACCCTCTCTTGGAACAGCTTTTTTAGCAACTTCCCCAAAATCATTGCATCGGCAATATCACTAACAAAAAACTCATCAAAGCAGAGTACTTCAGCCTGCTCAGCAATTTCCATGGCCACTTGCCGTAGTGGATCAGGCTCTCCCTGTAAATTTGATAGTGATGCATGAACCCGCTGCATGAAACGGTAGAAATGCGTACGAAGCTTGCGCTCCAAAGGAAGGCAGTCAAAGAACAGGTCCATCAAATAAGTTTTACCGCGCCCCACACCACCCCAGAGATAGAGGCCCCTGATTGCGGGCATGGCACCATTGCGGCTAGGCAGAAGCCCCAGCAACCTATGTAGCAAAGTTTGTTGCTTCGATTCCTGTTCTATCAGAGCCAAAAAGAGTTTGTTGAGATGCTCAGCAACCAGCTCTTGCTGACGGTCAGGCACTATGCACCCGGCATCAAGGTCGGCTCGGTAACGATCGATTGGTTGCATAGCGTTGCTGGTATTCATCACAAGCGGCGACATTCTACGCTGTTTCAGGTTGCAGTAGCACGTTTTTCAGTGACGGTTACAGCATATTTTCTGTGTCCCAACGCCGGGTATAATGTATAATAATATCATCTTGGCTTTTCTCGCCATATTGCATTGTCGAGGATTACCAAGATTAGAATGATTTGGAGTGTTGTTGAGGAGATAATCAGGTGACATGGTTGATGGGAGTAGGAGGGCTTGCGCTGGGTCTAATCATTGGGATCCTGGTTGCTGGTAGACTCAACTTGAACCCATCAAGGGTTCGTGAACTGGAAGCCGAGATTCGCCAACTCAAGGAGAACGATTCCGAATACCGTGATAGCGTAAGTGACCATTTCAGTATGACCGCTGAACTGGTGCAGCATATGACTGAAAGCTACCGCGATGTATATCAGCATCTCGCCAGCGGTGCCCAGGACCTTTGCTCCGATGAAGTCGCCAGCAAGCTCTTGCCCACCGAATCCGACTCCGTGTTTGAAAATAATACCAATCCTGAGGATCCCAGCCCCTTGATTCCGCCAAGAGACTATGCGGCCAAGCAAAGTCCTGATCAGAAAGGTGCCCTTGCCGAAGACTTTGGCATTGAAAAAGCTACACCGGTCAACGACGAAGAAATCACATTACAGCAAAGCAAGTAGTTCCACCCTGAATCATCCTGGCCCTTTTTGGGCCGTTTCGGCAAATCCAGATCTTGCGCAGCCTGTTTGCCATCTTCCGAGATTATCGCAGTCAGAAAATCCTAAGCGCAAACAGAGTTTGAAAGCCAATATTGACTGACTGCCCCCGCTTTATGCTGACCATGGGACTTCTACCATGACGCTCGCTGCCACCATTTGAATAATACCGGTGGGGCATGTAATCTCCGGCCTTTATCCTTCCCGGCTTTGGCTAGAATTCCTTTTCCTTCAAATATGCTGGCTTCATAAATTTTCCATAACTAGCACATGTGTTCTCCCACTTACCTCATAATCTCTCAAATTTCAGATGTCCTGACCTCGTGTATTTTCTTTCTGCTAACGTCATGACAGCTTCAAGCCGAATTTCGTCTATCTTCAGGCAGCCAGTAAGCCATGTGAAGCAAGATCGCCAGTCGAAAAACTGTCATGGTAAATTAGCAGTAATTAGCAATGTTAACATCTGCAAAAATCTCGGCAATCATTCATAACTATATAATATTAAAGTAAGTATTCAGAATTTCACTGCTTTCGAGCAGCTATTGAGGTCAGGACATCTGAGGTTAGGGTCTTGCCAGGGCTTAACTGGTTGGTCTGGGTAGCAGGTATGCCGTATAGACGGCTATAAGCACAAGCGTATAGGGCCGTAAATACGAGAATTCCGCCATTGAGGCCAACAGGAACAGCAGAATCGAGCCGAACACTGCATAGCCCAGTGGATCTTTTGCTTTGAATGCTTTCATCAGCAGGACAAGCAACAGCATGAGTAGCAGTATTGAGACGGGAATGCCGAAGGCTATAGCTACGTCCAGAAAAAGATTGTGGGCCCAGGGCATAAAACGAGAATCCACAATGATAAAGTCCGGATAGTTGGTCTGGCGGATATGTTGCGCATAATAAGGGGCAAAGGTATTGGGACCAGATCCAAATAGTGGTGATTCGGCTATTTGATGCACGGCTGCATTCCACACTGGGATGCGGGAGGTCGGCAATTGCTGAAGCTTGTCTATAAAGCCAGTTTGAATCGCCCCGACTACCGCCAGGCTAAGCATCAGGGCTACAGCTCCTAGTGATTTTGCGCCAAAGCGGACTGTACCATTCTCTGCCCACAGCAAGGCAATCACACACAATAGAAGACACAACCTGGACCCAGCTACCATGCTGGTGCTTATTGCTATTGCCAGACAAAGCAGAAACACAAAACGACCCATTGACCATCTGACAAATGGCAGCATGACCACAAACGCTGCGTAGTCATTGGGTACCACCATGACAGGGTGACCCAGAAACAGAATGCGGGTTGAGGCAAAAAGGTTCGCCGCCAGTGCTACTGCGGAGACAACTTTCCAGTACCAGTCGGAAACTAGCGAGTTATTGTAAATGTTGTTCCAATTTGTAATCTGTTACAGAGGTTTGATATTCGTTCCAAATCTTTGTCAAGGCAGGAGTCCAGTCGGAAAAGTATGGAATTACTATTTATTAGGAAAGCAGAATATACTAACTCAACAAAAAAGCTTGAAGAGGGAATTGTGGTTAGTACTCCAATTTGCCCTGAACTATCAGGTACAGAAAGTTGACCAGCAGAAATAATGGCCAACCATGTGTTATTGTCCGGTCCAATCGGAGTTGTTTCAGCCATTATTATCGCTGTCCCCGACTGATTGATAAAATAGTAATAGATATCGCCATCCACATCCACCTCAGACCATAAGCCCCTTAAATCAGGAACACCCGGAATAATTTCGTTCCCTTGGGGGTAGAACTCAAGCCCAATTATGTCAGATTCGATTTGATTTACTCGGCTTTGATTGACTCCATAGCCAAAATTGTAGCCATAGTTAGACTGCCCAAAAGAGGCGGGCCAAGGTAGAAAATATGTATAGATCAGCATAATTAAGGCTAAGCTATGATAAACAAAGAATGATTTTTTCATAAAATTCATCAATTTTGCAAAGAAATTATTTCCTACGAATATATCTATTACCATACCATACTTAACTCTGTAAAAAATCTATAGTTTAATGCCCGGCATGAGAGTCGGGTTACGCGAATTTAGCGAAGAGACAGTCGATTGGTTCAAGCGGGAGG
>JAPORB010000141.1 GCA_026710425.1 Gammaproteobacteria bacterium | reverse complement strand
CCTCTCCGGGCGGGGTGATAAGGATATAGAGACAGTGGCACGGATTGAGGGTATCAGGCTATAGCAGAAAGGGCAGATTGCTAGCCCATCGACAGGAAGTCATACCAACCAACGCGCTCGTTTTTCGCTGTTTTACTTTTTTTAGTCCGAAAGTGAAAACCAGTCGAGCAGGACGATAGCGTAAACCGCTTTACTTACAGATGCTTTATAAAGTAACACGGCGGCCAAGATTTCCTGAAGATAGCATTTTGACTCAATGGAGGTTACAACGGGGTACTCTGGTTGTAGCCAAAAAGTTGAATATGTGTTTCCAAGCAGGGTATAAGTAATCACTGCCAATAGAATTAAACGAATAGTTGTTTACAGTAATTCCCGAGTATTTGGTGCATCAATTGCCCATGAATCATTAAATGAGAGGCTCTCCTATGAATATCGATTTACCGTTTGGTTATGTTCAGTCTCACGTTGAGTGGCAGGCTCAAAGTCTTGGCAACCTATTCATGTTTCGCCATCACAGACTTTTGTTGGCTCTGCTTGTTCTGCTGACAGCATTGCTGGCCGCCCCAGTCACCGAAGCTCAGCAAGGGCGGCGCGAACTTCAGGAGATAGTTGTTACCTCCGAACGGCGCGTCGACAATCTGCAGGATGTACCGCTAGCTGTTACCGCCCTGCCAGCCGCAGAAATTGAGCGGAGGCAGATCGTTAGTACTCGGGATTTGGTCGGGGTTGTCCCCAACCTGGTGTCCCACAATAACACTGGGCCTGGCTCGGCCGTAGTCTTCTATCTGCGTGGAGTGGGTAACACCGAATCCATCGCCACCTTTGATCTGCCGGTAGGAACCTATGTGGATGAAGTTTATATTTCTCGTCAGAATTCCAATCAGATTGCTCTGGCCGGAGTAGAACGGCTGGAAGTATTGCGGGGTCCACAAGGAACCCTATTTGGTCGCAATACTACTGGCGGTGCTGTGTCTATCATTTCACAAAAACCTGGCGATGAACTGGCTGGCGACCTCGAGTTGGGCTATGGACGCTTTGACCGCCAGATGGCACGAGGTGCATTGGATGTACCGTTGGGTGATACTGCGGCTCTTCGGGTAAGCGGATTGTTCGTCAACGAGGACGGTTTTGTACAAAATGAAAATTTTGATGAGACCTATAATGGAGAGGAAAGTTACGGTGTGCGCGCAGCACTGCGAGTAACTCCCAATGACATATTGGAATGGAATGCCTCCATTCAGTATAGCGAGCTTGAGGCCCTGAACATCGCACCGCCTGGCATGATCAACAGCATGTCCGAAAATACCCGAAACCCGGTCACCGGCGATTTGCATCGGGTCAGAATCAATGATCGCCAGTGCAAGCCTAGTGGTCCGGTGGAAACTTGGCCCCAACAAGGTTGTACGTTCAATGAGACCAACTCCTTGCTGGCTGTGTCCAATATCGGACTGGAGCTAGGTAGCGGTACGCTGAATTTGATCAGTGGCTATTATGAAAATGATTTTCTGTTCAACATTGATTTTCTTGGGAATACTAATCAGCCGGCCTTTGGTGGGATTTTGGGCTCTAATTTCTACATCGCCAATGATGCCAACGTGGAGCAGATCAGTCAGGAACTCAAATGGGCAGGTGATGCACTTGATGGTCGACTCAGCTATGTGACTGGTGCCTTTTATATGAATGAGGATAATCGCACCACCTTTGCTGATTATGTGAACCTGCCTGTACCCAATGTTCCCGGACTTACTCTGCCCACTATTCTGGCCAGCCGCACACCACTGGCCAATTCGACTGAAAGTTATGCCCTGTATGGTCAAATGGACCTATCCATTTCTGATCTGCTGACATTACAACTGGGTCTGCGCTGGACTGATGAAACCAAGGATATTGAGATGCAGGGTAGGGCATTGAACTTTGCTACCTTTGGTTATGACCCATTGACCAACACTGAGTTGCAGGCACTGGGAATACCGACCGAACTGAACACTTCTCGGATTACACCCAGAGCCGCATTGCTTTTCAATTTCAGCGACAACGTAAGTGCCTATGCATCCTATACCACTGGCTTTAAATCCGGGGGCTGGAATGTTCGTGGTACAGCTGCCGTAGAGCTCCAGCATTTCGATGAGGAGACGGTGGATTCGCTGGAAGCGGGCTTGCGTACTGAATTGTTGGATAACCGTTTGCGTCTCAATGCCACTCTTTTCCATGCTACCTATGACGATTTTCAGGTACCTTCGGTGTTTCCTGGCAGTTCCACGTTTTTGACTCTTAACTCTGGCAATGCAGTGGTACAGGGGCTGGAGCTGGATGTTTATGCTGTGGTGTCGGACAGTATTGAGGTTTTCGGCAGTTTGGGTCTGCAGGATGGCGACTATGACGAGCTTTCACCAGGGGCCATTGCGGCTAGCATAGGCCCTGACCTGGTCAGGACGCCCGATGTCAGTGGCCAGCTGGGGTTTACCATCACAAGTGAATTTGCTGGTCAGCCGGTACAGTTTACCTCCAATATCAACCATACTGGTTCCCATGAGCAGTTGCCTGCTAATAATCCAGAATCTCTGGTGGGGACGCAAACCACAGTAAATGCACAGCTGGCCTGGACGCTGGAGGAACAGGACATTACTCTGATTCTCGAATGCCAGAATTGCACCAACCAGGTGTGGGCGACGGCCCCGCTCTTTGGCAGTCTGTACCCGAGTCAGCCCTACCGTTGGGGGCTACGGGCTAGATTCAATTTCTGACAGCTTTTTGTTAGCTTGATTGTGATTTGATCCAACAAAGACAAAGGTCAATCTTCTGCCCCAACAATCAAATTACAACTATTACGGAACCAACAGCGTATATTCCATATCGTCAGCCAGAAAGTAAAACACTCAGGAGAACACAATGCCTCAACCTCTCAAACATGATCTGTTTATGGCAGGCAATCGCCGCCATCAAGCCAAACAGGATTTTGTCTCCGGTTTGCGCGCATTCATTCTGAACGACATGGCCAATGGCATGAAATCTCGCTATGAGCAAGGTATTGCTCCGGCCCTTGAGCAGCATGGCCAGACTCCCGCCGATGGGCCGGCGGTGCATAATGCCCTCAAGGATGACCTGTACTTCAAGTTTTATAGTTCTATGCGATACAACACCCAGGAAATGGTTTGGCGTTCTGTGCAGCATCCGATCGAGGAGAATCTCGACACCCTGCAAAGTCAGGCTTCCAAGTACCTGGAGCAGGAAGATAGTGCTGGCAGCAGCCTAAAGCTCGATCCAGACTTGAAGTTGCCGTCCAATGTTGCTGATATTGACGTACATTTGGCACCGGGTGCCTACCACGAGGAAATCTGTGCTGATGATGTCTCAGCCGGAGCAGTCTATGACCACGGGTTCAATGTCTTTTCCTTTGGCATGATGGGGGAGAACCATGATGACATTGGCCATTCCATGGCCAACTATATCAAGGTGAAATTTCCAGATTTTCAACCAAGGGACATATTAGACATGGGTTGCACTATTGGTCACAACACCTGTGCCTGGGCGAAAACCTTCCCTGACGCACGCACCACTGGAATAGACGTGGCTGCCGCTTCGTTACGCTATGCACATGCTCGTGCCCGATCTCAAGATTGTCCCGTTCATTTTCGTCAGATGGATGCCACCACCATGAGTTTTGAGGACAATTCATTCGATGTGGTTTTCTCCTCAATGTTTCTGCATGAGCTGCCCAAGAAAGGTATTTTATCTACTCTCAGAGAAGCACATCGGGTACTTCGTCCTGGCGGGATCCTTCTGAACATGGAACTGCCCCCCAACTCGGAGTTGTCTCCCTATGACAGCTTTTATCTGGACTGGGATGCTTACTACAACAATGAGCCTTATTACAAAAAATTTCGTGACCAGAACTTCTTTTCCCTGCTCAGCGAGGCTGGTTTTCAGGATGAAAAACACTTGTCATTTATCACGCCGCAATACACCTATATGTCTCATGATGACTATGTGCAAGCAGTAACCAGTACCGGTGATTTCGATGAAAATACCGGTCGACTCGCCGAGGGTGTGCAATGGTTTGGATTTGGGTCTTGGAAGTAATGATTGCAAACAGATCCTTTTTGGAAAAATTAAATGCTGGTAGATCGTGACCCAGTTTGGTTTTCGAGTGGTAACTGCCAGTGAAAAAGCTACGGCTGGATACTAAAAACAAGCGGCCTCATTTTTTCACCGATCCGGCAGTTGATGCCATTATGACGGCATTACTTGAGACTATGTCTGAAAATCAGGCCTTAAAAGAACGCATTCTTGCCCTGGAACAGTTGCTGGCTGAAAAAAGCCTGATTGAACCTGGCGATGTGGAAAAGGTTAAGCTATCGGAGGGGATAAGTCAGGAACTGGCAGAGGAACAGCAACAATTTTTGCACGATGCCTTTCGGGCACTGAATGCTCCCATGCAATCACGATCTCAACGACAGGCGGAAATTGATGAATAGCCTTGATCTAGTGCTTTTTGTCCATATTCTGGGCTGGGTATTCTGGCTTGGTACTGATTTGGGGGTACTGGTGGGTGCCAAGATTACCGAGGACGGCAAGCTGAGTGTGGAAACTCGGCTTACCGTGTTGAAGCTTGCCATGATCCTGGATATGGCCCCCCGTCTCATGGTACCGCTGGTATTCATGACGGGTCTTTATTTGTCGTCTGCCCTCTGGGGAGCGACACCCATACCCTTGTTTGCTGGCCTAGGTTTTGGAGTTGTTTGGCTCGGGGTAGTGCTGCTAGGGATTTTTGCCCCGCAACAATCCCGCATGTCCGAAATTGCTGAAAAGCTTGGGCTGGTAATCCAAGCCATTGTCGTGGTGGTGATGGGGGGCGTGGCAGTTAATTCGTTATTGGGCAGTGCGACTATGCCCGCCTGGCTGG
Organism: Gammaproteobacteria bacterium; assembly: GCA_026710425.1. GTDB lineage: Bacteria > Pseudomonadota > Gammaproteobacteria > Pseudomonadales > Pseudohongiellaceae > UBA9145. The sequence continues at coordinate 30,999 of JAPORB010000141.1, read as the reverse complement.
CCGCAAAGTGGCTGACTTATGCCTGGATTGCAATATTTGCAATAGGTATCGAGGTCACATTCAAACCCGCCATTGCGGACTACGCCAAATTGCAGATGGAAGGGGCTTCAGATGCCCTGAACGCTGACCTAAAAACCCACCTTAAGCCTGTATATCTATGCGTCTATGGGGTATATCTTGGCACGTTCGTGGCGGCTCTCCTAGGAGTGACCAAGCCGTTCTGAATGCAAGATTAAATCGGAAATTACACAATCCCTCCTGCACCGTAAAATAACAGAAGTTACGATATTTTCGGTAAGATAATTTCATGTTGAATACACATGAGATTACAGAAATTTCCAGCTAAGATTCATATGGATAATTATCCTGCTTCTGAAACAGTAGAAGCATGGTTAGCCAGGTAATGTTCTGGTTTGTGTTAATTGTGTTTCGTTCGAAGTGATTCATTTCTCTATTTCTTAATAAAGTCGTATCAAGCGGTAGTTTACATACTGAGAGTTGTGCCGATCATTATCGCAATTTAATCATGTATGAAAAATTTTCATCATCATACTATTGAGTATCTAAAAAACATAACATCAGTAACACTGGCCTCATTTCCCTAGGTAGAAAATTAGCGGAATGGAAGGCAAGAGACCTCGATGCGAAGAGTTGGTAGTAGCATGAAAACGAGTATGCAGGCGTTTGGAACATCCGAGCGGGTAGGGCATGATTCGAGCCAATTCTATGATCGAAAAATGTATAACAAAAGCAAGGAGCATTTGTTAAATGCACAAGAGGTGGAGTGTCCTGATAATGTCGTAAACAAGATTTACAACAAATCAAGTGTTGATATGGCTGAAATTCCGGACAACAGTATTCATATGATGATTACATCTCCCCCCTATAATGTTGGTAAGGATTACGATGAGGATTTGACGGAACAGGAATATCACGACCTTCTTTACACTGTCTGGAAAGATGTATATCGTGTCCTTTCTCCGGGTGGGCGTGCTTGCATCAATATCGCAAACATCGGAAGAAAGCCATATATTCCGTTAAATTCCATGATTTCCCGGCAAATGACTGACATAGGATATTTGATGCGTGGCGAGATTATTTGGAATAAATCAGCCAGTGCTGGAACTTCCTGTGCTTGGGGTAGCTGGAAATCAGCATCAAACCCAGTTTTGCGAGATACTCATGAATACATTTTGATATTTTCCAAGGGTCAGTATTCAAGGTCTTCAAAAGGCAGAGAATCCACAATCACCAAAGAGGAATTTTTGGAGTATACAAAAAGCATATGGTCGTTTCCTGCTGAATCAGCCAAAAGGGTCAAACATCCTGCGCCTTTTCCAGTCGAATTACCAAGACGATTGATACAGTTATATACTTACCTGAACGACATTGTTTTAGATCCTTTTATGGGTTCGGGGTCGGCAGCGGTTGCGGCTATTAGGCACAAGCGCCGTTATGTCGGATATGATATATCGCAAGAGTATGTCGCAACCGCGGAACAGAGGATATTTGGCGAGAATGAGCCATTGCTTGTATGACCTTTTCCAGTATACAAAAGGTAACCAATTTTATTGTTTTTGATATGGTGTGGAAATTAATGCCAAATAAAAATCCGTCAGTATCGTTGATAGGAAACGAATGTTATTGCGGTCTTTACTCTTTAACCACTCAAGATTAGATATTCCTAAGAAAAAGTTGACAACCGATTGGCCGAACATACCGGTTGGTAGATTGTGTTATTTTAATATGAGCCCCATCAGGAAACTAAGCCATATTTTCCCGAACCGAATATGACACTGTATCATCAGAACTTGGCTGACGGTCCATTGTTCTGTGCCTGTTTCTATATTGCTACTGTAGTAGCATCGTAATTGTAAAGGCTTGAGGTGTCATCCCTGTAGAGGCGTTTGTTCTCTCCCGCAGATGCTTTGGCATTTAATAAATGCAGTCCTTGTTCGGTTGAGGCAATCTGGGCTTTGGTTGCATGGGCTATACGGGCCTTCTGGTAGCGTTCCAGTGCGGTCTGCCAGTCAGTCGTGTCACTCAGGGATCGTGCTAGAACCATTGCATCTTCAATGCCGATACCGGCACCCAGGCCTAGAAATGGTGCCATGGGATGGGCTGCGTCCCCCAATAAGACGACCCGCCCCTTGACCCATGAATTCAGCGGTTCCCTGATGTGCAGAGCCCACTTGAAGCATCGCTCAGATGGTGTCGCCTCGATTATTCGCTGAACATCCGGGTGCCAATCATTGAAGGCTTCTGCTAATACTTCTACCTCCGAGCGAATGCTCCAGCCTTCCTCTTCCCATTTCTCACCAGTCGAGAAAGCAGCATAGTTTAGCTGCGGGGAATCCCTGCGGACCTGATACCGGCCTACTGTTTTACCGGGTCCTACATATAATGCAAAATCGGGATCAGTCTCCAGCCCTGGCAAATCCTTCATATCCACCAGACCCCGCCATGCCACATAGCCGGTATACTCAGCCGGAGAGGCGGAGAATAATTGCTGCCTTATCGGAGACTTGATGCCGTCGGATGCTATCAGAAGGTCGCAGGAAGAGCTGCTACCATTAGCAAAGACGCAGTTTACCCTGGTATCGGACTGGCTAATATCAATTAGCTGATGGTTGGTGCGCAATTCAACGCCTGGTTGTTGTTGTAGGGCTACCAGCAGCACATCAAGTAAATCTGCCCTGTGGATATGCCAAAACGGGGACCCAAAATCATCCAGATACTTCTGTCCCCCCTCGGAGCGGGAAAGTGATGCACCACTTTGATAGTGCAATACTCCGCCGTGGCGAGGTGTTCGTACATATTGTTCCAGGCTGTCTCCTAGTCCGAGGGCCAGTAATACTCTGGATGCATTGGGTCCGACGGTGATACCTGCGCCAACCTCTGCAAAATGTGCAGACTGTTCATTCAGTACTATCTTGAAGCCATGCTGGCTCAAGGCCAGGGCAGCGGTGAGCCCAGCAATGCCTCCACCGTTGATATGAATTTCTTTTTCTCTGTAATTTGCCATATTGTGATTGATCCATTAAGTGAGTTTGAACTAGTGCATGTTTAAACGAAAAACTGAAATGGTTTGAATATATTGGGTATGTCCTTCAATAATTTAGAAAGCGGGGCAAATATGACTCAAATCTTAGAACCAAAATCTGCTGCAAAAGGATTTTGGATAACTATATGTCATCCGAAAAGATAAGCAACTCAATATCGCTACGCTGACACCCTACCTATTGAGCTTACCCTAGAGTTTTTGAAGTATGTCAGTATTTGGTAACAATTGTATATCTATTAGCGGCTTATAGGGTTGTATGATGAGACGCTGAAAAATGATATTCCTGTTTCACTTCATCCATTTTAACTGAACTAAACGTGCTATACTATTAGTTATAAGTATGTCGAAAGTTTTTTATGGATTCCAATTTGATCTGTCACTTGCCAGATACTTGGGAAGTGTTGATTCTATTGTATTTGGATCATTATGGCACACATCTTAAAATCTGATCTACTTGGAGTTTTATTCATAAGGCCTACATCTAGCCAAAGATATAAACCTCTCAGCATCATTTGAGAAACAATAGACAGATAGAATTCGATCTTGTTATCAATTTGGGGGATGGACGAGTAACTGTAGTAAAAGTCCAAACCATGGTCAGAGTTACAGTGCAGAAATTTGGGGATTAATGGTCATATCCGGCTATTCAGGAGCCAAAATTAACGGACAAGTAATGAGTATTGCTATCGGAGTAGCTCGGCAGCATTTTCGACAGAACCATTAGTATTATGAAGCGATTGCAATCCATTTCGGCAACAGCGGTGGCCAGTCAGCGCAAATTGCTGATCCCTTATCTGGTTGCCGGTGACCCTGAAGCTGACCACACACTTGCACTTATGCATGAGGTAGTTCGGCAGGGTGCCGATATTATTGAACTGGGATTTCCATTTAGTGACCCAGCTTCCGACGGACCGGTCATTCAGCAGGGGATTGAAAGGGCTCTGGCCAGTAAAATGCATCTCGGAGATACGCTAGACCTTGTAAGACAGTTTCGCAAGCAGGACCAGCAAACCGGCATAGTACTGATGGGGTATTTGAATCCTATTGAAATCATGGGATATGAGGCTTTTGTCAATTCTGCTGCCGAGGTTGGTGTTGATGGGGTACTGATCGTGGACATGCCGCCGACTGAATCAGGTAGTCTTCATGTGAGCCTGCGAGCAGCTGGGATTGATACAATTTATCTGCTGGCACCGACCACAGATCCAGAGAGAGCGGCAGCCATCGCTGACCATTGCTCAGGCTATCTGTATTATGTCTCCCTCAAGGGGGTTACTGGTGCCGCACTAACCGACCAGGAATCGGTTGCACAGAACATCGACACCCTGCGACAATTAACCGACTTACCCATTGTAATCGGCTTCGGTATTAAGGATGCTGCCAGTGCCTGCGCCATGGCAGGATTGTCCGACGGAATAATAATCGGTAGTGCACTAGTTTCGAGAATTGGGGAGTTGGCGGGCAAGGAAACCGTTTCAGCGGCAGACCTGCGTTCCACCTGCGAGATTATAGGTATTGCCAGAACTGCGATAGATAGCTTAAATTGAGGTATGTAACCTGTTACAATGACTAGGTTGATCAATTACTTAAAAATAGAGTAAGTAACTCTTATTGTTTCGTTATTTTCAAAGTAAGTAATAATAAGTCATTTCTATAAACCGTAATAGCTGTAGTGAAAAAGTTACTGGCATGTAAAATCAGGACCTGAACCTATTCGCTTCTGCAAGTATTTAGAGTAACTTTTATCAAGATTAGCTAGTTATGAATATCAGATTCGTCGCATTATTGTAGTAATTCGAATAAGTCTCTGATTATTCAATGATGCTTTAATTCTTGAGAATGAGCTTAACTTTAATTTGAAATTCAACTAGTGATACTAACTACGATCCAAAAATGAATGGAACCCAAATTTTACAAGGATTCGAGAGAATATTAAAACTGCTAAATAGAAATTAAGACCTTTACTCAAGATAAAAAGTTTGTGTTCAAGATGGAATGGCACTTAATTTACTTCAAACAAACAGAAGTCTAAAGATGTCTTACCAAGCACAATCGATAACATGAATTTAATGCAATCGTCATCTGAGGGATTAAATTGAGCTGGATAGACAAGATTCTGCCTTCGATCTCCACCGGAGGTGAGAGCAGAAAAAAAGGCACTGTACCGGAAGGGGTATGGAAAAAATGCCCACGCTGCGACGCAATGCTTTATCAAAAGTCATTGAGTGAGAATCATGAGGTGTGCCCCAAGTGTGGGTATCATATGCGTGTCGGTGCGCGCAGACGACTAGAATTGTTTTTGGATGATGGTGACCAGCATGAATTGAATGCAGACCTGGAACCAGTGGATTTGCTCAAGTTTAAGGATCTGAAACGCTATCGCGACAGGCTGTCGGCAGCCCAGAAAAGCACTGGTGAAAAGGATGCTCTGATCGTCATCAAAGGCAATGTCAAGGGACGCACCGCTGTTGTGGCAGCCTTTGAATTTGGTTTTATCGGTGGTTCCATGGGGTCAGTGGTGGGGGAAAAATTCGCCCAAGCCGTCAATGTCTGTCTGCAGGAAAATCTGCCGCTGATTTGTTTTTCCACTAGTGGCGGTGCTCGTATGCAGGAGGCTCTGGTGTCGCTGATGCAAATGGCCAAGACCTCGGCAGCACTGGAAAAATTGCGGCAGCACTGCTTACCGTTTATCTCGGTTTTGGTGGATCCGGTGTATGGTGGAGTCTCTGCCTCCTTGGCCATGATGGGAGATGTCAATATCGCCGAGCCCAATGCACTGGTTGGCTTTACTGGCCCTGATGTAATCCGGCAAACTGTCCGGGTGAAGTTGCCGGAAGGTTTTCAGCGCAGTGAATTTTTGCTGGAGCATGGTGCTATCGATATGATCGTGCACCGCTGTGATATGCGGGACAAGATTATCTCTATTCTTGATAAGTTATTTTATCACCGACTGACGGCCAGTTAATTAATGCAGACCTCCATGCCAGGCCACCAGGGGTTGGTATCCTGGCTTGAGCATATTGATCGGGTTCATCCAACTGAAATTGAACTCGGGCTGGAACGTTCTCAAACCGTGGCCCAAAGGCTCAAGGTGCTGCCCCCAGCACCGCAAGTTATAACTGTGGCCGGTACCAATGGCAAAGGATCGGTAGTCGCCTGCCTTGAACATGTGCTTTCATCCTCCACGCTTCGGATCGGCTGCTACTCCTCACCTCATCTGGAGCACTTCAATGAGCGCATTCGCATTGACGGCAAAGCTCTCAGTGATTCCAGAATTTGCCGGGCCTTGTCAGAGGTGGAGGCAGTGCGGGGTGATATTTCACTGACTTATTTTGAATTTGCCACGCTAGCAACATTGTGGCTGTTCAGCCGCGCCGAGGTGGATGTTGCGATACTGGAAGTGGGTCTTGGGGGGAGACTGGATGCGGTCAACATCGTGGACCCCGGACTTTGCATCATCACCCGTATTGATCTGGACCACCAACAATGGCTAGGTGAGGATCGGGAAAGCATCGCTATGGAGAAGTCAGGTATTTTGCGCAAGGGAATGCCTTTTATATGCGGCGATCCAGATCCACCAAACAGCCTGATGAGCCGAGCTGAGGCCTTGCAGTGTCCGACTCTTAGGGCGGGAGAGGATTTCAGCCTTGCACCTTCTGAATCTGGTCAATGGATCTGGAAGCTGACTGCGACCGATTGTGAACCAACCGAATTTGAAACTATAGGAGAACCGCACCTGCTGCCTATCAATGTCGTCACAGCCGCACAAAGTCTGCTGCGAGTGAAGCTTCCTGGTCTGACGCTATCCCCTGAAGATGTGGCCAAGCATTGTCTGACCACAACCGCACCGGGACGGCAGGAGTGGCGCAGGGACAAGATAACTGATCGCCGGGTACTGTTGGATGTGGCGCATAACCCTGCGGCCTGTGCCAGTCTGGCCCGGACCTTGTCCGCTACTGCCCATGATGGCAGGGTCAGATTTGTGCTGGCAGTGATGGCAGACAAAAAAATACAAGATATGGTGCAACACTTAGACTCAATTGCCGATATATGGTATATTGCACAAATTGATTCTCCGCGCTGCCTGCCGGTGGACCAATTTGCCAAGCAGATTCTTAACAGCGGCAGTCGGCATCCAATAGGACATTATCTGTCTGTTGAGCAGGCCTATCGAGAGGCTTGTATGACTGCCGGTGAGTCCGATTTGATTGTAGTGACCGGTTCATTTCTCACTGTGGCGGCAGTCCGGAAACTGAGCAGAGCTGAGGAAGGGTAGGGGGGGGTTAACTCTGCTAACCACAGAACATAATAAGGAATCTTGAGGGAAATATTTGAGGGGATCATGTTTTCACAGCGATAGCCGCTGGTTTAATGAAGTGAGGTTGAGAAAGCCAGCGACTACTGATCCGCTCTAATCAGGCTAATCATGCCTTAGGATCATATTGGAAGCCTGAAAATTTGTTTGCGGTGGCAAACATTTGCTTAAAATCCAGAACAGTAATAGCACTAACAACATCATAAGCAATTGAATTGAAAGAGAATACGAAAAAAAGAATCATCGGTACCGTGATCCTGCTGGCTTTGGCACTTATTTTCCTGCCAATGATCTTTGATGGTGAGGGCAGCTACCGGCCTCCACTTAACAGCCGCATCCCAGACCCGCCTGAAATTGAGAGAATGCCCGAACCTGTTCAGACGCGTCCGGTTATCATCGCTGATACCTTACCTGATCCTATACCTGTGGCTGAACCAATCCCAACAGCAGTGGATGAAGACTTGCTCACCGACCCTGCTAATTCGCTTCAAGAATCCATAGCCGATGTTCCCAACAGTGACACGGAACAAATGCTTGACCAAGATTCCTCTAACTCGGGGTCAACAGATTTAAGCATTGCCGCAACAGCAGATTACACTCCTAACCTTATGCAGAATTCACCACGTCTGGGTCCTGATGGTTTGCCCGAGGCATGGAGTGTTCGACTAGGTATTTTTTCTAATTCAGAGAACGCATCCAGCTTACTGGATAGTTTGCTCATAGCAGATTACAAGGCCTACAGCAGCCCCATACCATCTGAACAAGGGGAGTTGACCGGAGTTTTCGTGGGACCATGGATGAACAGGGAACGCGTGGATGAGTATCTGCAGAAATTACAGACGGAATTTCAGTTGGAAGGAATAGTTGTGCGTTTTCGAATAGAGGACTAAAAACGGCGGCAGTCCATGAATCCGTTTGATACTGCGATTCTGATAGTGATCGGGATTTCAGCCCTCTATGGTCTATGGCGTGGTTTGGTAAAGGAAATACTTTCCCTCGTAATTTGGGTAGTGGCCTTGGTCGTAGCCAGGTTGCACAGTGGGCTGGTTGCCGATATGTTGAGCAGCTTGATTGAAAATGAAATCGTGCGTTCCTTGACGGCATTTTGTTTACTGTTTTTGGGAGTACTAATTGCTGGCTCATTGCTAATCAAGTTGATGGATACTGTGCTTACAGTTACTGGTCTATCATTGTTTGATAAAATGCTTGGCGCAATCTTTGGCGTAGCAAGAGGTGCAGTTATCGTTCTGGTGTGTCTATATATTCTGAATGTATTTTTGTCAGAAAACACAAGATGGCAGGATTCATCCTTGATTCCCTATGGTATGGCAATGATTCAGCAGTCCCAGGAGTGGATTGTGGAGTGGCAAGGTGATATCGATACTGTCTTGCAAGAATAATCTAAAATGCGGCTGACATCCTTTTGTGGAAGGTAGCCGAAGCGATCAAACAGAGGGCTGATCGAATGTGCGGATTGGTTGGAGTGGTGGCTCATAAGAATGTAGGCTTGTGTCTTTATGATACGCTGACAGTGCTGCAGCATAGGGGCCAGGATGCTGCCGGCATTATGACTTGCGACAATGGCAAGCTGAATTTGCGCAAGGACAATGGGTTGGTGAAGGATGTATTTCGCACCCGCCACATGCGTCGCCTGACTGGTCAGATGGGCATTGGGCACGTACGCTATCCCACGGCGGGAAGCTCCAGCCCGGCACTGGCCCAGCCCTTTTATGTTAACACGCCTTATGGCCTCTCCCTTGCCCACAATGGCAATCTCACCAATGCAAGAGAATTAACTCGCTCCCTCTATAGTGCTGACCATCGTCACATTAATACTGACTCCGATTCAGAGGTGCTGCTGAACATTTTTGCTCATGAGTTGCAAAGCCAAGACAGAATGGAACCTAATGCCGATGATGTATTTACAGCCGTGACTGGTGTTCATAAGCGTTGCCGGGGAGGTTATACAGCCATAGTCATGATTGCCGGTTACGGTATTGTGGGCTTTCGTGACCGCAATGGCATCCGTCCCCTGGTTTATGGCTACCGCAATTCAGAGCTTGGTCGGGAGTATATGATTGCTTCAGAAAGCGTGGCACTCAATGCCCAAGGCTTTACCATTGAGCGTGATGTGGCACCGGGCGAGGCTGTCTTCGTTGATGTACAGGGTAACCTGCATACACGAGTCTGTACTGAGCCCGGTGAGCATACCCCGTGTATATTCGAGCATGTATATTTTGCCCGACCAGATTCACTTATGGACAGTATCTCGGTATATAAAGCTCGGTTGCGGATGGGGCAGCGGTTGGCCGATAAGGTACAGCGGTTGAGACCGCAACATGACATTGACGTGATTATTCCGATACCGGATACCAGCCGCACTTCTGCGCTGGAAATGGCCAATCATCTGGGGATAAAGTATCGGGAAGGTTTTGTGAAAAATCGTTATATCGGGCGGACTTTCATCATGCCCGGGCAGAGTCAGCGGCGCAAGTCAGTTAGGCAAAAGCTGAATGCCATTGATCTGGAATTTAAGGGGAAGAATGTACTGCTGGTAGATGATTCCATTGTGCGCGGCACTACCAGCAAACAAATTATCCAGATGGCCCGTGAGGCTGGGGCTAACAAGGTATATTTTGCTTCGGCAGCACCACCAGTGCGCTTTCCCAATGTGTATGGCATTGACATGCCGGTTGCTTCAGAACTTATTGCGGCAGGTAAAAGCAATCAAGAGGTGGAAGCACTCATTGGTGCCGACTGGCTTGTTTATCAGGATCTGAAGGATCTTATTTCAGCTGCCCATGAGGGAAATACCTCAATTACCCGCTTTGAATGTTCTGTTTTTGATGGAAATTACATTACTGGTGATGTTGACGAGATGTATCTCAAGCGATTGGAACTGGTTCGTAACGATGCGGCCAAGTCAGCTCGCAAGAAGAATGGCAATAGCAAGCGACAGTCAAACCTAGTGGTTGACCTTCAAAGCGACGGCTGATTGAATGTCTATAGCTATTTATTCTTCGAGGTTAGCTTGGTATTAGCCTAAACTAGAATTGTTAGATTTGATTAATTGTTTGCATTAATTGAATATAATATTTCGTGAAGTTCTTGCCGGTTAATACGTTTTTTATACTCAACTGTTAATTCAGGTATCTCTTCATTTAACCTCTTAAAGAATTTCATTCCATAGTCAATTTTTCTACATTCATCTTGTGGTATTTTATCTTCATTATCGTAACCTTTTGTTTCAACCACAAGGAATAAAACTTTTCCATTGGGCTTCTTAATCAGATAAGCAAAATCAGGGTTATAGTTTTTATAAGGAGTAGGAATATTTAGTTTGGGTAGTTTGGCAAAAACAGTAATTTTATGATTATTAATTTCATGAGGATCATTTATCACCGCTTTCTTCTCAATATCAGAGTCATAAACAATCTTATCATACAAATAATGAGAGGGAGGATTTTGATCAGAGGTAAATATACCCAGCTTAGTGTATGGGATTTGCACTAATAGGCCACCATCTTCGTCTTGTAAGGAATTTGGGTATATTTTATTTTCAACAAATTGATAGTCAATTTCTTGAAGTAAACTATGATGAATATTATCTCTTATAATTGATATAAGAATATTCGTTGCCTTTGATTGGTTATTTAAAAAAGATTGTCTTTTGAGTAATGAAAGTAATTTAGTAACAAATTTTATTGGCAATTTTTCTTGTTGGATAAGTTGGAATGCAAGCTGACATGGATCAAAACTCCTATAGATCTGTCGTCTAATTGAATCCTGTCTTAAATTTTTAATTTCACCGGTGTGGGTATTTAATATTTCATCCTTTGAGTATGCTAGTATTTTCTCTATATTTTTTTCATTAAACTGTCTGCTAATTCTATCAATAAGTAAATCTTCATTATTACAGTTATATATAATCTTAGCCTTTCGATTTATTATCTCCCAATATTTATTGAATCCTTTCCACAATTCATTTCTAACATTTACTTTTACTTCTTTCTGATTTTTGTCAATGACAACAGGGTGATGCGATAGTCTGAAAATTGAGCAGATATCGGAATATCTTTTATCGCTGATGTCCCCGAATAATGAACGATTTCCTTCTAAAAAATCGATAATAGGTGATTGAATAATACCGCTTGTGTTGATGACTTGTTGTTTCAAGAGTGCTGCATATAGCGAGGATGCTTCCAAATCATTTAAGCCCTTATCTATTAAAATATTTAGTGATAGAAGTTCTCCAGTGTATGCATAGCTAGCATCGTTTATTTCATTCTGAATCTGGTATATAAACATTTGTTCTTTACCTGAGACAACCATATCAACAGTATTAACTCTATAGAACGCTTCAATATCGCCCCTCATATATGATTCCGTTATCCGCTTACCATCCTGGTTGACAGCTAGACGTAATCCACGACCGACTTGCTGTCTTCGTGTAGTTTCTTTATTGGTTGCTGAAAGTTTACAGATTGTAAATATATTAGGATTATCCCATCCCTCCTGCAGAGCCCAAACAGAAAATATAAATCTAAGTGGTGTTTTGAACGATAATAATTTTTCCTTGTCGTTAAGAATAAGACCTATACCATATTTTTCTTTCTCATCTTTGGTTCCTGTATCGCCTGAGAAATATCCTTCATGTACACAAAGTTCACCGGAATTATCAATATCATTTTCAAGCCAATTCTTATAGGATTGATTTTCTGTTTTATTATAGTTGAGGTTTCGTAGCCTAAAATATTCTTCCTCAAATATATTTTTTATTATTGGATTTGAGGACCTATAATCCATAATTTTTGGGATAAAGAATAATGTTAATGCTTTTATTCCTTGTTCAAAAAGTTCCTGCTCTTTCCCAAAATGTAATTGGATTGCTTTCACAATCATATGCCTAATTTCACTATGATCGAGATTGTATGTCACGTTAGAATCTAAAAATGTTCTGTCACTAAGAAAAACTTTAGTTGATGATATACGTGTGACAAATTTTCTATTAAAATATTCAAGTCCAGTTTTCTCACCAATATCATCACCTTTGCTTATAGTACTACGCTGCGGTAGGCCAAATTTACTGAAGCAGAGTTGAAATGATTTTTCGTTTGGCATAAGGTTATTAACTGATATATTATCCGAATTAGAATCTGCATAAATGGTACTTACTCCTATTCTCTTGACTAAATACTGATTAAATGCAGTAATGCTATCGAGTAAATACACAACATTAGATATTTTGCTCTTACTATCATCCGGATAAGTTGCACCGAAGCGAATTATCAATGAATCAACAAGTTTATCCAATCCCCTTTGAGTTTCAGCACCTTTAAGTAGATGAGGTTCATCAACGATAATTACCGGGTTGCATGAGGCAATACCGCTCCAAGTACTACCATAATTGAATAGGGTCTCGCTTGATTTATTGATATTATTATTTTCAGAATTGAAAGCCGAATTTGTTGTGATAAGTACACATAATTCATCACCATCAATGAATTCATTTTGAATTTGACTTAGACTCTGCTTTGGATAATCTATGAAATTTATGCGCTTTTGATACTCGTTAAAAAAGTAACTTTCTGTAAGTTTGATAAATTGAATAACTCCTAATTTTATTGAGATTCTGGGTAATACTATAATAAACTTATTTAGTAAGTAGTGTCTATTCAATTCTAGAATTGTTTGCAAATATGTGAATGTTTTGCCGGTACCAGTCTCCATAAGAACATCTAGATGCTTTTTGTTATTGAGGCTAAACTTTCTATAGACTGGGTCGGTTTGTCTTAGTGCATTCAAGTTATCTTTCATTGCAGAAAAATCACCATTGGTAAATTCAACACCTTCAAGAGCATTAACTATATTATTAACGCAATCCTGCTGGTATTGTTGATATTCAAACAGCATATCTTGCTCCCAATTTAGTTTTCACTCCTTAGTACACTATGGTTAGGTTATCTTTAATCTTATCATCGTGGAAACCAAGGTTTAAGAAATCAGCTAAGTTCAGATCTGCCCACCCATCAACATTTATCTTAAGACCTTCAAAAGGTGCAAGATGTTCTCTACTAATACTACCAACAACATAAGCTTCACCATCTGCCTTATACAAAGCATTCTCAATCAAACACTCTATGGGTGTGTCCAGGGGTTTACAGGTAGCACAAAGCATATTGGCTAGGGTGTCTAGTAAACTTGATCTTTTAACAAGCATATCTATTGTAAATAGTTCATTACTTTGATCGGACTCTGTGAGCTTTGGCTTAATTTTAAGACTATAAACTTTATACCCTATGTCTAGGCTACCCCCCCCCCTCTCAGAACTAATAAGATTTTCGCCAGCTAGGTTAAGACGTAACAAAGTAATCGAAGAAATTACTGGAGGTAAATTATTATCAATGCATAAATCAAAACTTTCCCTATTTTTATTTAAATTTATCTCTTCGTCAGATTGTACTAGGATGAATTTTCGACTGCCCCCATCCTCAGCATTTAGTTGCATTACAGCTTCCCCTGTAGTTCCTGAACCAGCAAAAAAATCTAATATAATATCCGAATTCTTTGTTGATGCTTTTACTATATCTCGTATTAGCCGTATTGGTTTTTTTCCGTTTTTGAATATGACCCCCCCTTCTTGGTTAATATTCATCATATCTTTATAATAATCCTTCCACCAATCTCCTCTTATTTTTCTTAATCCATATCTTTTGTCAAAATCATCGGTTTCTCCGATCGCTAGATTTAATTTCAGCAGTTGGCGGATCACACCAGTATTAGTCATTTTCAGAAAATATAATTTATCATTATTTAAGTATTTTACAATCTTTCCACTTTTTAGATCGATCTCTTCATTCTTAGATAGTTCCAATCTAATATTGCACATTGCATCTCTCCATATATGATGCGCATGTTTATGAATATATTTTCGAAAATCTTCATTCCTCCCATAGTATTTACCTATATCGCTAGATTTAATCTTACTACTTAATCCTGACTCGTTTGTCCTATTATTATTCAAATATTTAAGTAATGTGCTCTGTATATCCGAATCTGCATCATACCATATATTGTAATGATCATCCCATTCTCTCTTTTCATATAAGGGATTAAAAAATAAATTTGTTTGATTTTTCGCATAAACAAGCACATATTCTGCATTCTTTACAATAGCTCCCTTTAATGCCGATGCCACTTTCATACCTTGAGTCGTTGACATTTCTACATGTAGACAGCAAAATAGATTTTCTTCACCAAATAATTCGTCACAAATTATCTTCAAGTTTGCATACTCATTATCGTCAATACTTATGAAAATTGCACCATCCTCTCTTAATAAACTTCGTGCAAGTTTCAATCTTGGATACATAAAAGCTAACCAACCACTATGACTCTTAGTACCTAATATGTTATTTAAATGATTAATTGTTTCCTCTTTCAATCTGGATTCTGCAATCAGAACACGGTCGCTATGTCTGAAATCATCCTTATATATAAAACCGTCACTTTTGGTGTTATACGGAGGATCAATGTATATCAATTTAATTTTTCCATAATAATTCTGGTGAAGTATCTTTAACGCATCAATATTGTCACCGCGTATAATCACATTTTTTGTTTTATCAAAATATTTACTTTGCTCTTTCTCTGTCTTTAACTCAAATTCAGATGGAATATTGAATTGAGCGCGGGCCAATCCTTTACCTGCAAAGGTAAGTTCATATCCTTGGTCATTGCTTGAGCTATTAGTAAAATCCACAATATCTTGCAGTGCCTTAATATCCACTACTCCGTCGCTATTAACTAAATTAGGCATCAATTCACGAAGTTTATTTAATATCGTAGATGAATTTACACCTAATCGATTTTGGCTGTGGGTTACAGAAATATTATTTTCTTTTGCTTCTGAGGGATTAATCATACTCATTCCATTATGCTATTTCTTTTCTGATTTACTTATTAATGTGTATATTAAGAAATTTGACTCCTCTAATATTAAGGCTTTCTATCAAAAATTATCATTTAAATATACCTGCTCATCTTTTATATAATGGCGGTAATGCATGTTGTAAATATATTTTTTCTTTCCGTTCAGCCTCAGCCTTCTCCTTCCGCAGTTTAACTATCATTGCAAATAGGGAATTGCTTTCCACATTATCGAATAGACCGTCATTAAACAACTTCGACTGTATAGCAGCTACGAATGGATGCAATTGCGGTACCTGACGTTGTTGCAGAATGTCTTCCATCGAAGCAATACGACTGCTATCAAGAAAGTGATTGCACCAGATGATTAGTGCTTTCCGTATCTCATTTGCTTGCCCAGATCGGCAAGCTTTCCTTAACTGTTTGAAGGCCACAGGCTCATTATTGGCAGGGTTGTAGTGCTCGACCAGCTGTCTGCGTCTGCCTGCCATGAAGGCTCTGATAGTAGGCATATTTGGCATTATGACCAGTTGGTAGAAACTTAAAAGAAGAATTAACAGAGCAAGGGCAATCAGTCCACTAACCCAGCTGATGCTAATCTCAATGGTCTGCGCCTCAGATTGTGCATCAATCATTTCCTGATCTACCACAGGAGCAGTGGCTAGCAATTCCTCAATGTCTCCACTGCTCTCTACCATTTGTTCAGAAGGCGTGGCTCCGGCCACATCAGCGATCTTCAAAACAGTGGCTGGAACTATCGCTGTTTCCATTCGATCAGTGTCCACATTCCACCATGGAATGCGAATCTCCGGGATCTCAAGAGTACCGCTTCGTGTCGCTACCACTGTGGCCCGTTCAACGCGGGTCCCAACTATTCGACCATTAATGAATGTGCGGTCAATGTCAGGTGGATCTGGATAAATATTTGTGCCCTCTATCGAGTCGTCCATGAAAGGAGGCAGCATGGCACCATCAAGGCCTTTAGCTTCCACCGTTATGGTTCTGATCAACGGATCACCAATCTGCAACCCATCAAGCTCTCGATCAAAAGTTTCTTCAAGTGCTAGACTGGTGACCGGCAACCAGAATTCACTGTCTTGTACTACCGTCGGTCTTTCTTTGACCTCAATGGTCATGCCGTCAGTAAAGGCAGTGACTCTGCGTGTGTTGAGATTACGGAATACGAAGTTACTGGATCCATCAGTGACCTCACCCCGAAACAAAATATCCGGTATTTCCAGCGATCCACTTCTTTGGGGAAATATCACATAGCGTTTTTCATAGACCCCATAGCGTTGACCATCAATCAGTTGCTCATACTGATTAGGAGAACCGATGAGTTCAATGACAGTATCTGGCATCTCCAGCTCAGTGAACTGGGGGTTGCGGATGCCGTTGATGGTGTAGAACAGGCGCATTGTGAATAGGAGCTGCTCCTGCACATAGACAGATTCCTTGTTCACCGCTATTTCCAGAAACAACTCTTCACCAGACTGATTGGAGCGGGGCCCCTCATTCAGTACGGTAATAACGATCGGTTCGGTAGCAAGGTTATTAACAGTAAGGGAAGGAATTTCCAGTTCACCTTCTGATAGTGGAAAGAGAGTGATGATGTAATCAGTCCAAGACTCTACCGCTCCATTAATACTGCGAATCTGGCTTGAAGTACGTGTTCCCAGTACGTCAAAACTTTCAGTCAGCGGTGTCAGATCTAGTTGCATGCCCTGGCGCTGGTCAAACACGCGAATTGTATAAGTCAATGTTTCACCGCGCGCCAATTCGGCACGATCGACCGTGATTTCGATCTCCGGTGATTCCTGATTTGGCTGGGCAAGGGCAATTCCGCTACTCAGCAGTAGTCCCCATAACATTGTCAGGAATGGCAGCTTCCCATAAGTGATGGGTATAATCTTGGGCCACACCATAGTTCCGATAATTAGACTTATCTCTTGAAATTGCCCCAACAGCAGTGGTTTATTTCCCCAGAGAGATGGCCTCACCATATCTGGCCTCCGTTAGGGATATTATTGGCAGTCCCATTCAACTGTCGTTGGCGATACTGATAGCGGAACTTTCGCCTTAGCAGTTCACCGGGATCATCCTCAATCCGGCGCAGCCATTGTTCCAGAGATTGCTGTTCCTCGAACTCCTCATTGCTGGTCTCACTGGGTGTATTCTGCTCACTGTTTGATTCCGAACCTTCCTGATCCTGTGGTGACTCATTTTGCTGTTCCTGTTCCTGCTGCTGTTCATTACCTTCCTGGCTTTGCTGGTCTTGCTCCTCACTATTTTCCTCATCGTCTGAGGATTCCTGTGAGTTTTCCTGAGATTGTTGTTCCTGGTTTTCTCCTTCCTGCTGCTCACCATTTTCCGACTGTTGGTCTTCAAGCAACTGTTCCACAATCTCCTTGTTATGTAGAGCATCTTCGTTATAAGGATTCAGGCCAAGGGCATTATCATAAGCTGCAATAGCCTCAGGATAGTTTCCAACCAGGGCCAGTGCGTTGCCGCGGTTGTAATGGCCATCAGACGTGTTGCTGGCACTAAAGGAAGCAACGGCATCCTCATAGTTCCCGGCGCGGTAGCTGGCCGCACCCGACCAGTCGCTGGTTTCAAATAGCGAAGCGGCTAAAGCATGCTCCTCAGCGGCATAGGCTTCTGCAGCTTGCTGATCTTTTCTTTTCCACAGATCTCGCCAGTCCAGTGCCTGCGCCTGCTGTGCTGGTAACAGAAGTCCTGATCCAATCAAAAACATCAGGGTGAACAACCAGCCACGACGGAAACTCAGGGCAGCCAGAGGTACAACGAAAACCAATAGCCAAGGCCCTGCCTCGTACCAGACATCAAATTCCTCTTCCACTTCACTCAGTTGGGTGTCGTCGAGAATATCAAAGTCAGATAGCAAGTAGGCCAGATCCGAGTCCGCCAGCTGAATATCGTGATATCGCCCACCGCTGCGATTGGCCAGCGATTGCAGCACAGCACGATCAAGTCTAGGCACCACTACGTTCCCATCGGGATCAGTGAGAAAACTGCCATCACTGGTGCGTATTCGTGCACCTTCCTCGGTGCCAATACCCATAATGAGCAGTTCATAAGCGGTTTCAGCCATGCGTCTTGCCAGACGCTGTTCCTCGGTAAATCCATTGATGCCATCAGTCATCAGTAGAATGCGACCACGACCAGCCTCAGCATCATCCAGCAGACCGATGGCCAGCTCCATCGCTGGTAACGGATTGCTTCCAAAAAGCGGCATAATGTTTGGAGTCAGAGATGGCACTAGAGCCGCAATAGTGACCACATCATCAGTTAACGGGGTTACGGTGTGGGCATCGCCAGCATAGACTACCAGTGCAGTTTGACCCTCCTCGCGCAGGGCGAGGATGTCCCTAAGCTTGCGTTTGGCCAGATCCAGCCGAGACGGGCTATGATCTGGGGCAAACATGGACAGTGAAAGATCCATGACGATAACCAGTGCATCCTCGCGTTTCTGGACTGGCTGCGGCAGCTGCTGCCAGACCGGTCCTGCCATGGCGATGGCTGACAGGCACCAAGCGGCAAGTAACAGAAATAAAGGAGTTCGCTGTGCTGTGTTTTTGCTGCGATCTAGCAGATAGGGCAGTAGGGTGCTGTCAATTGCCTTGTCCCAGGCAGTCACAACCGAGTTCATGCGCCACAAGGCAACAAAAAAAAGCAGGGCGGGGAGCAGTGCCAGTAGCCACAATGGACGCAGAAAATGAAAATTTTCCAGCAAATTGACGGGAATAAGAATATCCATCAGGCTCGGCTCCTGCCATCCGCACCAGAGGCTGTTCCCTCGAGACCAGACTCGTTAATGGACTCCTCCTCGTATGTTGTCAGCCGAGCACGACCTGCCAGGGACAACCAGGGAATAGACCATAGTGCCAGGATAAAGCTGAGAATCAAAGCAGCACCTAGCGGCCAATAAAACAATACTCTAGTAGGTCGGTAGGTTTGTTCATCCTGCTCAATAGCCTCCAGACGATCCAGTTCCTCGTAAATCTGAACCAGATCGTTGACATTACGGGCTCGAAAATAGCGTCCTCCAGTGGATTCGGCGATCCGGGTCAGAACCTCCTCATCCAACTCTGCTGAGGGGTTGATGGCACGAGCACCAAAAAAGGTGCGCTGCACCACCTGGTCAGCACCAATACCAATGGTATAGATGCGAATACTTTCCTGCCGAGCCAGTTGTCCGGCTTGTTCAGGCGATACTGCCCCGGCATTATTTACCCCATCGGTGAGTAGAACCAGCACCCGGCTGTTTTCGGGTCTATTGCGCAAATGTAGTACTGCCAGACCGATAGCATCACCGATGGCGGTGGCAGACTCCTCAATAATGCCTATTTCGGCTTCTTCCAATAGCTGACCCACAGTCTCACGATCAAAGGTAAGCGGTGCTTGGATATAGGCGTGAGCTGCAAATAGGATCAGCCCCAAACGGTCGCCTTCCCTGCGCTCAACAAAATCTCCTACCACTGCTTTCACAACGTCTATGCGTGATGCTTGTCGGTTGCCTACCACCATGTCTTGCGCCTCCATGGAGCCGGAGATATCCACGCTGAGCATCAGATCCCGTCCTGTAGAGGGCAATTGTACGGGTTCCCCCAACCATTGTGGACGCGAGGCGGCGATCAGAACCAGCAGCCATATAAGACAGAGGCAGATCAAGTTGAACAAGCGTCCACTGGTAAGATTTTCTGTGTCCGATTGCAGGCGACTCAGGCTACTAAAGAAAGGCACATACAGGGCCGCATCCTGTTGCTGGGCCCGACTCAGCAGGCGATTCACCAACCAAGGCAAGGGCAAGGCTAGGAAGACCCAAGGCCAAGTAAATTCAAGCATATGCTGGCTGCCTCTTGATCATACTATGCTTTTCTCCTAGTTGCTTTGCATTGGGCTGGTAAACTACCAGCGGCCAGTTAATCTCAGGCTGCATGTTTTTCGAGGGCAATATTGCGTTTTCGGATTTAGCACTTTTGAGTACGGTAGCGATCCATTGCACCGATATGGAAGTCTGCCATCAAGTCTCCGGCAGAACGCCAGATATCCGAGCCGTTTTATTACCAGAATTCACTTTGGAAGAGTCTGCCCCAGGTTGACTCACACCTTGTCTTTTTCGCTCCATATAGACGCTTTTTATCCAGATTTCACTCAATGCATAAAGGGCTTCCACATCAATATTCATTGTGCGCTGGAAGCGACCCTGACCCAGGGCCGTTGCCAGCTGGTCGGTCAACTGTGAAGCGTCCCCGTTTTGCCGAAGAAAATCAACCCATGCTGCGCCACTAAGGCCAGCGACCTGAGAGCGGGGAAAATGTACCAGAGCCACCCGACGCAATACTGAGTTGACCGCATTCACATAACGCAGGCGTAGTTGATCAGCATCCATATCTGTATCAGATAAAAGAGCCTGGTAACAACGGTCCAACTCGGCCAGTGCACGCCTACAGATTTTGCGCCGGTTTCTCACTGCCATAAGCCTTCGTCCGAACCAGACTGTTGCAGCAATAAATAACACTGCCAGTAACCACCAGCCAAGTGCCGGAGGCCACATACTGACTGGTTCCGGCAGATGGATATCGGCCAGCTGTACTAGGAGTTCTTCGCTATCCATTCCCGCAGTTGCTCCACAACGAGTTGATTGGTGCGTATTTGTATTAATCGAATCTGCAACTTATCAAGCTCCGATGTCAGTCGCTGTATGCGATCAGCAAATTGCTTACGGTAACGTAGACGAGCTCTGGCATTGTGAGTGTTGAGGGCTCCCCTGGCCTTGCCATCAGTAATGCTGTAGATGCCGGGCACTGGTAGGGTTTCCTCCAGTGCATCATAGACCAGACAACAAATCACGTTATTGTTGCGAGACAGTTGATTGAGATAGCGCACTGCCATTTCATCAAGCGAGACGAAGTCAGAAATAATGTAGAGTGTACTACCGGGCTTGGTAATACGACGGATCCTCCCTAATGCATGGGCCAAGCCTGGTTTGAAGTCAGGGTTGGCTAGTTGCTGCTGGGTAGAATCCCTGATGCTGTAAAGCTGCTGGTTGTAAAGATGAATCTGATTTAGCAAGTGCAGGGCCGAACGCCGAGAGCGTTTGGGGCGCACCAACGACGCATCCACATCCGAATACACCAGTCCGCCGACCCGATCACCATTATCAATGGCAAGCCAGCAGAATACGGCGGCAGTCTGGGCTGCAATTACGGATTTGAAGGCAACCTGACTACCGAAGTACATGTTACGGGTCTGATCCACTGCAATAATCACAGGCCGTTCCCGTTCTTCCCGAAAAACCTTGGTGAATGGGCGGCTGGTTCGTGCTGTGACCCGCCAGTCAATCAGACGAATATCATCACCAGGTTGGTAGGGTCTGAACTCTTCAAAATCAATCCCGCGACCGCGCATCTTGGATAAATGAAGCCCCGATATGCCGGCAATGGATCGTGTGTGAGCGAGATATTCCAGAGTGCGGGCCGCATGGCGCTGAATCAGCAATTGCTGTAACGAGATTACAGCTCCCTTGCTTTGGTATCGATCATGATGAGGATCAATGACAAGCCTGGCTGACATGGGCAGAGAATCCCGCTACTTAGGCGGAAGGCACACGTTCGCGTATGGTTTCCAGTACCTGATCTGGGGTCACGCCACTGGCCTCGGCCTCAAAACTCAGCAATAGTCGATGCCTGAGCACGTCAAACATGATTTCCTGCACATCATCGGGACTGACAAAGTCCCGGCCCTGTATCCAAGAGTGGGCGCGGGCACAACGGTCTAAGGAGATGGTGCCGCGGGGACTGGCACCATATTCCAGCCAAGTAGCCAGATCATCGCCATAGGATCCGGGATTACGAGTCGCCATAATGAGTTGAATTATGTATTCCTCCACCTCGGGTGCCATGTGCATGGCCAGAATTTCCTGCCTGGCGGCAAACAGGTCAACTTGGGCTATTTGTTTTGGTAGCTCAGGCACCTTGTTAGCGGCCTCATTTCGAACCAAATGCAGAATATCCCGTTCCGCCTCGATCAGGGGGTAATCAATGGTAACATGCATCAGGAATCGGTCTAGTTGCGCCTCTGGCAATGGATAAGTTCCTTCCTGTTCGATAGGGTTTTGAGTCGCCATCACCAAAAACAGCGGCGGCAGGGTAAAGGATTCCCGTCCCACACTGACCTGATGCTCTGCCATTGCCTCCAACAGAGCTGATTGCACCTTTGCTGGTGCACGGTTGATTTCGTCTGCCAACACTAGATTGTGAAATATCGGCCCCTGTTGGAACCGGAAAGAACCGTCTTCGGGTCGAAAAACCTCAGTACCAGTTATATCACTGGGCAGCAAATCGGGTGTAAACTGTATACGATGAAAATCGCCCTCAATAGCCCGAGAAAGATCCTTAATGGCCTTGGTCTTGGCAAGCCCTGGAGCACCCTCGACCAGCAGATGTCCATCCGCCAACAAGGCAATCAGCAGTCGGTCTAGCAGACGTTCCTGTCCAATGATTTGCTTGGACAACCAGTTTTTTAGTTCTGTTATTTTTTGGTGATGGCTCATTGCAGTTGGTCTCTCATAGGGCTAAATCTGGTAATGCGGCTGGCTTTGTCAGCATGCTCCGCCACTGATGATTAAGTGGAGCGAAAATGGATAATGCATTGGGTTTATAGTTAGTACTAGGGACCTGCTCCCTGGTCTGTTTTTTGTTATCTGACATTTGTCGGCCCTGTGGGCCTTGGGCGATCCATCCTGCTAGATCATAAAAAATTCGCCCTGGCAGTCAGTTCTGCTTAGAGTAACCAATCCAGCTCTGCTCACTGACTTTCTTAGTACCCTATAGGATCGAACTAATGGAAACTGGCTAGGATAAACCGTGCATTTTAAGGGAAATTGCGAGCCATGTCCAAGTCACATTTTTGACAATGACCTGCCAACTGATAGGGACTTTGCACAGCCATCCAACAATCTTGACAGATCCGAACGATAGATTAGCTGAAGAAGGGTTCGGTCGTTGCCGTTATACTCTGTAGTTGAACTCCGAATAGGACTACTTTTGGCACCTAATCCTGCATGAGGTCAGAAGGTGAACTTTTTTCTGATTTGAGTTTGCGACGGCTAGCTCATCACTGAGAATGGTGGGTTGCAGTTCGAACGTTTTAGTTAACTATACCCCTTTGCCGCCGCTCTCTTTCGTAACCTGAACGGAGCCGATTACGGTGAAATCCATAACTGTAATAAGAAGCAAGGTATCCTCAACAGAGTAAGGAAGCACCATGAGCAATAACCTAACTCCCGCTGATTCCTGGATGAGCCCGCTCTACAGCAAACTGGAAGCAGTCTTTGCATCGGCTGTGGCTAAAACTGTCAAACAGTTTGCCAAAAGCTTCTTCGCCAGTACTTCTGATGCGGAGTTGGCCAGGTTTACCGATGAGGAGATCTTTGAATCTGTCGAGGATGCCTGGCGTTTTGTGCAAGTTAGGCCTGGCGCAGCGACCAAAATCAAATTTCAGCAGAGACTGTTGGATAAGGATATCAAGCGCAGGAATGAAACCAGCATATATGTTTTGCTTGATGACATGCCCTTTGTGGTCGATTCCATAAGTCAACGGTTAATGCGTGAAGGTATCATTGTACGCAGCATTCACAATACGGTCTTGCATATCAGGCGTCAGAACAAGTCAGGTAAGTCTTCGAGTCAATTGAGCAGTTTAAATACCAAACCTGCGCCCGGATTCAAGGCAGAGGCACTTTGCTGCATCAACTGTGCACACATACCCCGTGAGCACTTCAAAACCATGGAGCAAGCCATCAGGGATACGCTCAAACATGTGATTACTGCGGTCAAGGACTACAGCCCTATGTGCGAACGGGCACAGGAAATTCAGTCATCTCTGCGGACTAGCCCGCACAGCCCTCCAGTTAGTGCTGAAGAGTTGGATGAATCGCTCCACTTCATTGCCTGGTTGTTGGACAACCACTTTATTTTCCTTGGTTATGAACAGTACAGGATCCAACACGGTCTTCAGGCTCCAGTTCTAGTACTGGAGTCGGACTCATTGCTAGGCGTGTCACGCCTTAAAAAGGATCTGTGGGAATCAGTCAGGCTTGATTCTTTGGCAAAGGGCACGGCAGCCCTCATTCTCAAACCGAAGGTATGCGTGTTTGCCAAATCATCCAGCAAGTCTAAGGTGCACAACCCGACCTATTATGACTATGTGCTGTTGAAGGAGTTTGATGCTCAAGGCAATGTGGTGATCCAGCACCGCTTTCTTGGGTTGTACACTTCAAATGTATATTTTCAGTCAGCCGCCGAGATCCCTTTGGTGCGTCGAAAAGTGGAGGCGGTGCTGACCAAATCCGGCTTTGCTACAGGGGGTCACAGCATCAAGGACCTTCTACAAGTAATTAATGTCTTCCCCCGCGATGAGCTGTTTCAGATTACGGAAAAACAGCTGCTTGATACTGCGGTTGAAATTACCCGAATCCAGCAAACCCAGACAAGCAGGCTTTTCATACGCAAGGATTCTTATGGCAAGTTTTATTCCTGCCAGGTCTATATCCCGCGTGACATGCTCAATACCAGAGTGAGAACTCAGATACAGACTTTTCTGGAACAAGAGCTGCAGGCGGAGGAGACTGACTACAACATCTTTGTATCGGCCTCGGCTTTGGTGCGTCTGCATTTCATCCTTCATGTTGAAGAGGTCGGGCGCATCAGGCTCAATCATGAAGATCTGGAGTCCCGTCTGGTTCGGCTCGTAAAACCCTGGGATGAGTTTTTTCTTGATGCCCTGCGTCATGAATATCTTGATAACGAGGCTAATCATCTGCAGCGCATCTACAGTGAAATCTACACAGAGGCCTATAAGGAAACCTATTTCGGTGTTGACGGTTTTAGGGATATTTCCCGTATTGAGGATGTTGTTGGCAGTGGTAGGTTGGGATTGTATCTGAGCGATTGCTCCAAGAGTGAGCAGGTTCGCTACAGTTTCAAAATCTTCAGTCACGCAGAGCAGCTGACGCTTTCCAAAGTGACGCCGATTCTGGAAAACCTCGGACTTGGAATCATCAGCGAAAAGGCTTTCCCGCTGCAGTCCCGATCCGGTGAGGCAGTATGGCTGCATGATTATTCCCTCTTTATAGAAGCGGGCGGTAACCCTTCGGCTACTGATCTCAGCCAAAATTTCGAAGAGGCATTCAGGGCTATCTGGGAACAGCTGGTTGATAATGACAGGTTTAATGCCCTGGTAGTGAGTGCAGGGTTGCACTGGCGGGATGCTGCCTTATTACGAGCCTATGCGGCCTATCTGAAACAGATTAAGTTTGGATACAGTACCTTGTTTATCGCCGAAACACTTGCTCGCCACCATACAATCTGTGGCCAACTCGTGGCTTATTTTCATGCCCTTCATGATCCTCGTCATAGCGATGAACCGCCACAGCAATCCCGAAGACTGGGAATCAAGTTGCTCGCAGCCATTGATAAGGTGGCTAACTTGTCCGAAGACGCTGTATTACGCGCCTTTCTGAATCTGATTGTAGCTACTCAGCGCACCAACTATTTCCAGCAAGATGCTGGGGGCAAAGCCAAGGAGTACTTTGCCTTTAAGTTGTTTCCTGAGTTAGTCAAAGGCATGCCAATGCCTAGACCCCATTATGAGATTTTTGTATATTCCCGCGCCACCGAAGGTGTGCATTTACGATCGGGAAATGTGGCGCGAGGTGGGTTGCGCTGGTCTGATCGGGCGGAAGACTATCGTACAGAAATTCTTGGTCTGGTTAAGGCGCAGCAGGTAAAGAATGCTGTGATTGTTCCTGTCGGTGCCAAAGGTGGTTTTGTAGTGAAAGACCAGGGGTCGGATCCACAGCATTTGAGGTCTCAAGCTGTGGCCTGCTATAAGATTTTTATCAAAGGATTGCTGGATGTGACTGATAATCAGGTAGACGGCAAGTTGATACCACCGCAGGATGTGGTGCGCCTAGATGGTGATGATCCCTATCTGGTAGTGGCAGCAGACAAGGGGACAGCCAGTTTTTCTGATATAGCCAATGGGGTGGCAGCGGATTATCAATTCTGGCTGCGGGATGGTTTCGCCTCAGGTGGCAGTAACGGCTATGACCATAAGCTGATGGGAATTACAGCACGAGGGGCTTGGATATCTGTACAGCGTCATTTTCGCGAACTTGGCATCAACACTCAAAAGCAGGGCTTTACGGTTATTGGTATCGGCGATATGTCAGGGGATGTGTTTGGGAACGGCATGCTGCTATCGCGTCATATCTGCCTGATAGCTGCCTTCAACCACAAACACATTTTTATCGACCCTGATCCGTACCCCAAGACAGGGTATCGGGAAAGGCTACGGCTGTTCAAAAAACCAGGTTCAAACTGGTCGGATTACAACCCGAAGCTGATCTCCCGGGGTGGAGGTGTCTTCAGTCGCCAGGAAAAAGCCATAGCCATTACCTCACAGATGAAGATCAGGTTCGATATTGAACAGAGTTCGCTGACTCCCGATGAACTGATCCGTCACCTGATGTGCAGTGAAGTTGATTTAATCTGGAATGGGGGGATAGGTACCTATGTCAAGGCATCTGCGGAAACTCATGCCGAAGTTGGCGACAGAAGCAATGATGCTGTGCGCATCAATGGCAGTGAACTGCGTTGCCGGGTTATTGGTGAAGGGGGCAATCTCGGTTTGACTCAGTCTGCCAGGGTTGAATATGGTCTGGGAGGCGGACTTTCGATAACCGATTTTGTGGACAACTCTGGAGGCGTGGACTGTTCGGATCACGAAGTCAATATCAAAATCCTCCTCAATGAACTGGAGTACAACGGTAGACTCTCTCAGCGTACCCGCAATACCTTGCTGGAGTCTATGCAAGACGACGTGGCAGAACTGGTGTTAAAGAACAATTATGCCCAAGTTCAGGCTATCGGTTTGGCCCAAGCCCAAGCCGCACTGCGGCATAGGGAGTATGGCGATCTCACTTCCTACCTGGAGACCCATGCTGGTCTTGATCGGATTCTGGAATATCTGCCGGAGCGTGATGAGTTTGAGGAACGCCGGGGCCGCAGGCGTTACCTGACCCGACCGGAGATTGCAGTTCTGACTTCATATATGAAGATGCATCTGAAGACAACTTTGGTCTCGGCTGACTTTCTGGATCAGAAGTTCTTTCTTAATTATCTGTATCAGGCATTTCCTGACAAACTGGTGCGAAGATTTCGCACAGACATTATCAAGCATCCCTTGCGCCGCGAAATTATTGCCACCCAATTGGCGAATGAGGTGGTGAATATGCTTGGCCCCAGTTTTGTCTATCGGATGGTGGATTCCACTGCCTCCTCCGTATCTAACGTTGTAAAGGCAGCCGTGACAACCATGGCAGTATGTGGGGTACGCGAGCCATGGAATGCGATAGAGGAATTGGACTACAAAATCGGAAGCGATATTCAGTATGACATGATGGCGCGCCTGCTCAGACTGGTCCGGCGAGTTACCCGCTGGTTACTGGTCAACCGGCGGACGGGTTTGAACTGCGAAACAGAGATACGTTTTTTAAGCCCAGCAAGAGTTCGTTTTCAGAAGCTGCTGCCTGACAAGTTACCGATCGCTTTCAAACATTCTTACCAGGAATATATCAGCCGTTTGAGGAAGAATGGTGTTCCCTTGGAGCTGGCTGACTGGATCAGCAAGGCTGAGTTTCTATTTCCAGCCTGTTCACTGGCTGAAATCAGCCATAACATGGACAAAGGACTAGCCAATGTGACCAACATTTACTTCACACTTGGTGAGGAGCTGGGTCTTAACTGGTTAGGCGGAGTTATTAGTAATTTGCCAGTGTCCAGCTATTGGCAAGCTCTGGCGCGTGAGACTTACCTCGACGATCTGACCCGGCAGCATCATGTGTTGACCTGTAACGCGGTGGCAATGGGTAGCCGAAGTTCTGCCGCCGCTGCAGTGGTGAAGGGATGGAGTAACATTTTCAGACCGCAGATTAACCGAATTAAGTCGCTGATGCGGCAACTGCAATCGGAGCAAAGTCCAGATTATCCTATGGTTTCTGTGGTGTTGGGTGAACTGGCAACGCTGGCGCAATCCTCTGGCAAAAAGGCCGAAGGGTCAGTCGCCTAACTGGATTGAGCCCTTAAGTAAATTTGAATCGTTGAATAGTAGTTGACAGTATGGGTTGAGAGCTACCCGAAAAGTGGGAAAAGAGCCAGAAGTCATTTTGTATACTACCGCAGGCTGCCATCTGTGCGAGCAGGCCGCCAGGATGTTGGAGCAGTTACGTGCAGATAGCCTACTTGGTTTTGATGCCATTGACATCGCGGAAGATGAGTCTTTGGTTGACCTGTATGGTCTGAGAATTCCGGTTGTACGCAACCCGGTATCAGGAGCTGAAGCTGGCTGGCCCTTTTCCAGGAATGAGCTGCTTGACTTGCTTTAGCTGCTGAAACTCAGTGTGAGTGGCTGAGGTGTCTGAAGTTGAAGAGCCGCTTTGCATTGTCAATGGTCAGAGCGGCCACTTCTTTCATCGTCTGTCCTCGGCACTGTGCTACCATCCGTAGTACTTCCGGCAGGTATTTGGGTTCGTTGCGCCGTGTATCCGGCCTGGGATTGAGACTCCTCGGCAGGAGATAGGGTGCATCAGTCTCTATGAGCAGTCGGTTGTCAGGAATCAGCTTAACATGCTTTTGCAACGCCAGTCCGCGACGCTCATCACAGATCCAGCCGGTAATGCCGATATACATGTCCATGTTCAGGTAGTCTTTCAAGGCATCTGCTGTGTCGGTAAAGCAGTGTACGACACCACCGCATAGTCTGTCCCGGTAGCGGGAAAGTAATGCCAGGAACTCGATATGAGCATCCCGCTGGTGGAGAAAAACAGGCATATCAAGCTTTGCGGCCAGCTGCAGGTGTTCTTCAAACACCTGCAGTTGCTGTTCGGCGGGGGAGAAATTTCGGTTGAAATCGAGCCCAGTCTCTCCCACAGCCACCACCTCCGGCTGAAGCAGTAGCTGCTCAATTTGATGCATTGCCTCAGCAGTAACATCTTTGGCGGCATGTGGATGAAAGCCTGCGGTGCTGGAGAAATAGTCAAGATTCTGTTGTGCCATTGACAGTGCTGCTTGACTGGATTCGAGGTCAGTACCGGTGAGCATGATGTGGGAGACATGGGCCTCGCGGGCAGCTGCAATCACAGCATCGAAATCTTGTTCGAAAGAAGAGTGGGTAAGGTTGGCACCGATGTCGATGAGGTCCATGAGGTAAAATTGAATAGGAATTATCTTCCGAGAAGTGGATTCAGAATAGGTCTAATCTGCTGGACTCAGCTGTAACCAAAAATTTTACTAACAACATCAACTTGCACGGTGTGTAAGGATTAGTTAAAGTATGGGGATTTGAAATATTCGCAGGTATTCTAAGGGAAGACGAGATAAGTCTCTACAGAACTATTTTTGAGGTTATTGAAGCCAGAATCTGATCAATCTCCTCAATACTAAACATCATTGCAGTTTATATGGTCGAATTATCACATTCTCTGAAAATGAATGGCTGGTTTGATGCCTATTTTCTGAAGCATGAAAGATTGATTTTCATCGGTACTAGCAGTGAAGCTAAACAAAATGCTGAAGATGTGGCCAGTATCTGGTTGTAAATGAAGCTTAATCAAGCTCTGAGCCACTATCAATCAGAATTGGCATTTTGTCATGCAAGTAGTGGTCGTATTGGGGTGATTAGTGTCCGGAAAGGATCCACTGGAATAAACTGATCACTTGATGATAGTGACTGGTGCTGATTGATTATTTCTTGATTATTTTTATTTGGACTAATTTAGCAGAGATAGGGTATGAATTGCTGGGCGATGCGTACGAGTCGTGATAAAGAGGAACATAGGAAATATTTGAGGAATGAGTTACTCGAAAACAATTTACTCAGCCAGGGATGGGGATTCGATGAGACACAAAACCTTGAATCCATTGATAAGCGTTGGAATGATGGTTTAGAACTCAATTCCCTTGAAAAACAAACTAGAATGCATAAGCGTATGGGAAATGGCGAGGGTCACATGCAAATCCGAGACTTAGTGATAGTCCCCAATATGCCTGATGATGGACTGTTTATGATCTGTTCACAATACAGGTGGACCATATGAAAGAGGTGCAGATTTAGAAATCATAATTCCTAATCCTTTTGAGGAAGATAGGGATTGGATAATTCCAATACAAGTCAAGGATTTTGATAATGAGGTTGGGGCTGATGTTGCTGATCAGCTACTAAAAGCTTTTGAAACACGAAGTAAAACAAACCGGGTAATAGCAGTTGTACTGCTTGCTTCCAATGCTAAAGCATCTGAAGAGTTGCTGAAAAAATTGGAGGAAACGAAGAATGAATATCATGTACCGTTTTTATTTGGAGATGGTGAATTGTTCTCAAAATTACTTGCACGAGGATATTTACGAAGATCATCATAAGTCTAAATTATTATTTATTAAGATACGCCCTGAATGCTTACCAAATTAGCTCGTACCTAATTGGTGCTAACTTGGTTGATCTTCGGGGCTTGGGTTATCGTTAATCTTTTGGTCAGTCCAATTCCTTCATTATTCTTAAATTCAGATGTCCTGACCTCGTGTATTTTCTTTCTGCTAACGTTATGACAGCT
>JAPORB010000153.1 GCA_026710425.1 Gammaproteobacteria bacterium | reverse complement strand
AATATACTGGTTGCGTATTCAGTAAATACATGTTTTAATTTCTACTGTTCGGGTATGCAGCACTCTGTAATACCCAACAAATCTTTACTAGGCTGCCCGGGATTGGGTGCCTTAATCAGGTAGGTGTCGGCAAGCATGAACAGCAGCCAATGGCACTTGCCATGCAACTTGAATTACTCATGGAACCAGAATCGGTTGTAGTTTAAGCACAAGGAAACAACGATGATTGATAAAGACGATAACAATGGAAACAAGGAAAGAGCACTGGCAGCGGCACTGTCGCAAATCGAAAGGCAGTTTGGCAAGGGTTCCATGATGCGACTCGGTGATACCGAGCGCGAAGCCATTCCTGCTATCTCAACTGGTTCGCTGGGGCTGGACATTGCCCTTGGTATAGGCGGTTTGCCGCGGGGTCGGGTAGTTGAAATTTACGGCCCGGAATCTTCTGGCAAGACTACTTTGACCCTTCAGGTGATTGCCGAAGCACAGAAAGTTGGTGGTACCTGCGCCTTCATTGACGCGGAGCATGCGCTGGATCCGATCTATGCCGCCAATCTTGGTGTGGATGTTGACAATCTGCTGGTGAGTCAGCCCGATACTGGTGAGCAGGCACTGGAAATCTGCGACATGGTGGTTCGGTCCGGTGCTGTCGATGTCGTGGTAGTGGATTCGGTTGCTGCACTGACCCCGAAAGCAGAAATTGAGGGGGATATGGGTGACAGCCATATGGGTCTGCAGGCGCGGTTGATGTCGCAGGCATTGCGTAAGATGACAGCCAACATCAAGAACTCCAATGTGCTGGTGGTGTTCATCAATCAGATCCGCATGAAGATTGGTGTTATGTTCGGTTCCCCTGAAACCACCACTGGCGGTAATGCGCTGAAGTTCTACTCTTCGGTACGATTGGATATTCGCCGCATCGGCTCCATCAAGGATGGCGATGAAGTAGTTGGCAACGAGACTCGTGTCAAGGTGGTGAAGAACAAGGTAGCACCGCCTTTTCGTCAGACAGAGTTTCAGATTATGTACGGAGAAGGTATCCATCGGCTGGGTGAGGTTATCGATATTGGTGTCAAGCTGAACCTTATCGAAAAGTCCGGCGCATGGTATGCCTATAAGGGTGACAAGATTGGCCAGGGTAAGAAGAATGTTTGCCTCTACTTGGAGGAGAACCCTGAAATCGCCGATGAGATTGAAACCGCCATCCGCACTGAACTGTTGGATGATGCGGATTCGGTATCACTGCAAGAATCGGCGGATGCTGACGATGTGGTAGTGCTGGCGGATGCCAAGGCTAAGGCTAAAGCTAAGGTCAGAAACACTTCCTGACTTAGAGCACCAGTCTTCCGGGAGCAGTGTGCGAACATGGGTAGTTACCATGCTTCAATAGCTGATTCCGGGAGCTCGGTGCGAACCAACCTTTTAGCAGTTTATGATTCAGCTGGCATCAAAACTGGTCCTGACCGCAAATAGGTGCGGTACATCTCGCAGCAACAAGAACAGATTCAAAGCACCATTGAACACAAGTCACGATTGTACGACAGATTCCCCATGCAGTGATGCCACAGTTCTGCGGCGAACTGCCATGGATTACCTGGCGCGCAGGGAGCACTCCGCACTGGAGCTGCAACGCAAGCTTCTCCACAGATTTCCAGATGCCTCATCGGCATTGATTAGTGAGGTTCTTGTTCAGCTGAGACGGGATCATTTGCAATCTGATGAACGATTTGCTGAATGCTGGGTTCGTTACCGCCAGAGTCGCGGGTTTGGGTATCTGCACATCCTGACAGACTTGAAAGAGCGTGGAATCGCTAGTGAGGTGGTGGATCGATATTTGTATCTTGATGATGACAACTGGACCGCGATGGCCAAGAGCTTGATCAGCAAGCGGCTGGCTGCAGATGAAAAAATAGAGTTTGGATCCAAAACACACCGCAGGCTGATGCGGTTTTTGCAGTCACGAGGTTTCGGTGACAGAGAAATTCAGCGGGCTGTCGAACCCTACCTGAGTCAATGCTGATGTTATCGAATTTCAATTTTCGATGTCAATAAATGAAATTTCAGGAGCTTCGAAAGTCCTCAGTGAATTTTATTTTATTTTTTGGGTCTTCTCAGCTGAATAGTCATTCTGAAAAGTTAGAACCTCTTGTATCTGGGCTATGGTCGGTAACACAGACTGCAAAAGAGGTATAGATTAATTGTCATGATATCAAGCTATCTAGATTTTGCTGAGGTTTGCTCTTTCGTTCAATAAGTAGTGTCAGTTCTCCATGAATTTCTGAAATTCGCTGATATAGTCTGGATGCCAGCGTGATAGGGCAGGGCGGTTCTCAATCAGATCACCCATCGCCCAAGCCATGCGCTTGTTGTCAGTCTCCCGGTCGACATCGTTGTCAGGGCACAGTATGTAGAAGTCGCCCCGTCCAAGTGCTGCAATGAGATATTCCACAACCTGATCGGGAGTCCAAGCCCCTAGTGGCCTGTCCGCAATGAACTGACGAATCATTCCTGTGTATGTGAATCCAGGCACCAATAGATGTGCAGTGACAGGGCAATTCTCAATGCTGCGTAGGTCATGTGCGAGAGCTTCCGTGACGGCCTTTACACCAGCCTTACTGACATTGTATGCGGGATTACCAGGAGGAGAGGTGATGCCTTGCTTAGATCCAGTATTGATAATGACACCGGGATTTCCTTGACGGACCATGGTCGGTACGAAAGTATGAATGCCATGTATCACGCCCCATAGATTGACATTGAGGGTGGTTTGCCATGCATCAAACTGATCCCAAGAGGTGTTTGGTCTGCCAGTGCCGGCATTATTCATCAATAGATCTACATGTCCATATTCCGACATCACCGAATTATGTAATGCTTGCACTGACTCCAATTTCGACACATCGGTGAGTATTGAGAGCACACCGTCAAGTTCTTTCTGTGCGATAGAGAGCTTTTCTTCATTGTTATCGGCAATACAGACCAGCATGCCTTGAGATTGCAGGTAATTTGCCGTAGCCAAACCGATGCCATCGGCACCTCCGGTAATGACGGCGACATTATTTTTGGTAATCGCAGGGCATGTTGACATAGTTTTCCTCCTCGTTAGTGAATAAAATGATAGGGTTTAAATAATACTACCAAGTGCTGTTATCATTTGAACCAAGAAAAATACAAGCTAAGCCTTGGCACATTCATTTGCAGGGTCAAATATATGACGGGCACGCTAGTATTTGCTGGTGATACCTACTTTTAGCTGATCAGATGCAACTAACAAAGTAATATCCAAGCAGGCTAGTAAATTTTTTGGTAGCGATTTCTTACAGTTTCATTTTACGTTCTTTTGAAGAAAGCCTGTAAAGATCAAAGATAGTTTCATCTAAATATTCTTCCAGATTGCTTATATCCATATCCAGTTTTTCAATATCAGTGCTCAGTCTAGCAATCTGAGAAGATAGAACAATATTGTTTGTTGTTGGTGTCGAACGCAACTTGTTAGCTAATTTTCGAGATTTGAAATTTTCTGTGATTGCTAGGATACGGATAATATATTTCCAGTAGTTAACAACTAGCTGGCTATCAGTACCATTCAGATCTATTTTAGATACTTTATTTGCTGTGAGGCATTATCATAGACATTGTCACATATGCCCGGTAGAAAAATGTGCCGCTCAACTCGTCATAATTTCTGAAGGGAATACCCTATCGGGCATATATGGCAGGTGGATTTTAATTGCACCACTGAATATAATCTTTATGAAATCATTCAGAATACAGATCTGAGGCTATTACTTTGAGCTTATTAGAAAGCCCTCTAAGAATTACTTCATAATTAAGAAAAAATATGAGTTGGGAGTTAATGCTATATTCCACTAGCAAGCCAATTCAGTGCAATCCGTCATCCTCCATGAGCACCGTAACGTCTCTAAATTCTGTTTGAAATTGGACAACATATTCTAGAAGTGGCAGTGATTTCACCCGGTATTTATTCTTTTTGCTCTTGTCTGGCTCCCTTTCTATTTTTGCAAGTCCCATATAGTCGCAAAAGCGGGTCATTGTTCGCATAGTGTAAGCTAGGCGAGCTATTTTATCAGGTGATGAAAATCCCACATTTATTTCATCTGGTGGTATCGGAAATACACTCAGAAATTTGTCTTCATAAAATTCGGTAGATTGCCAAGTCCCACTATATCGGCTTAGCAGATATAGTGAAAACAGGAAACAATCCTGAATTATACTAAGCTCTGGAAAATAATCCATGTACCCCCACTTGAACTTCTTAACATAGGCACTGAACAGCTTGGGGTAAATGGCGGCCGAGCCACTTTTATCTATTAGTTGATGGCATTTACGAGAGATGATTATACGACCTTTGTATTTACGGATCAGACCAGCTAGATTACCCAAAACATGAGCGATATGTAGGTCTAAAAAGTCTATTTCCCTGTTTATTTCACCATCACTGACAAAGTTTTTGTATTCCTTTTCACCTAGGTAATGCTCCGCAGCCTCTCGGCAAAAGTTGCGAGGTAAATTGCCTTTAGCGGTTGCTTTCAACCCCTTTTCACCAAGTCCATGCAACAATAGTGCGAACAGATCGAGTACAGGTGAGACTGGATGGGTATCCAATACTTCGGGAAATCGTACCAAACCTGGAGAATCGAATGGAAAATACAACATCCAATGTAATTGCTCAAGTGATAAGCCGTGCAGTTCTTCCAATGGGCGTCGATTTTCCTGCTCGAAATCCGACGAGTCTATTCCTTTCCCGCCCAAATGATTGTGGCCATTATTAGATTTATTCATTGACATTATTTCGATTAGATTGATTTGACAGTACGATATACTACTTACATCTTGGTGGTGACTTTACCCGGAGGTACCCCATAAACCAGACCAGCCCTACAGACACATTTACAGCCCAGCTCTAGCCGTAAGCCCAGTCTGTCAATGAATCCTGGGTAAAGTTCTGTATGGACTTTATTTCCAGAGGCAGCAGGAATTTGTCATTATCCATCAGCAGGTCTACCTCGGGCTCAGGATAGTCATACCAAAAGATAAGATTAGAGGCTTCTCCCAAACACATTATACCTGGATTTGAGAAATTCGCTGACTAGCCAGATTTCTGGCAGGATTCTTCATAGGATGATAGGTTGATCGCTATTCTGAATGCTGGGTAGCCATCTGGCAAGATCGAAACCGATATAAATGGATAGGATATTTTAGCAATAATCTGTTTAGCCTTGGTGATAAGATCTCAGATGACTATGAGGCAAATTCGTTATCTGTGCAAATTTCCAAGCTTGGTCGAATTATGCGTTCTCCTGTGGTTTTTGGCAAGGGCTAGGCTGAAAAATTATGAGCGGCCTAATCCTGCAATAATTCTCAGAACGTGCTCAAAATTGTCCCAAATATTTCTCAATGATGTATTGATTTACAGCCGTTGCTTGGTAAGTCCTGAAATGCTAGAAACTTAATAATACCAATTGATAGTGCGGATTTACAGGCCAAATTCTTCTCACTAGGCTGCTGGATTACGATGGGTGTCTTGGGAATGCACAAGTAAGTGTTACGCCCCATGAATCAGACCGCATGCTTAGACTGTTGCGAAGAATCACGCAGATTGATTTCGGCCAGTTCTCTACAGTTGGTATTATATCGACAAAATAGCAATGTTTAGGAAAGGCGTGTTGCACCGAAGTGTATCTGAAGTATCCGGGAGGTCTGATTATCTCCAATGAAGATATTGGTGAAGTGCTAATGATTAGATTCTGTATTTCATGTAATGCAAGGTAACTTCTCAATAACCCGTGGCAACAGCCGCTCTTTCGGCAATAATATCAGGCAGAGGAGGAATGGTTTTGTTGCCAATACCCAGGCGATCGGTCA
>JAPORB010000148.1:8676-36234 GCA_026710425.1 Gammaproteobacteria bacterium | reverse complement strand
GGGTATAGCGCAGTCTGGTAGCGCGCCTGCTTTGGGAGCAGGATGTCGGGAGTTCAAATCTCTCTACCCCGACCAGTTTTAGCACAAAACTTCAGTCATTGGTGACTGTAACTCAGTTGGTAGAGTCCCGGACTGTGACTCCGGTTGTCGTGGGTTCGAGCCCCATCAGTCACCCCAGTTTCCCATCTCGCGAGATAGTCTTGGCTGGTTTTCTATTCGACCATGGTTCAAAAAACGAAAACAATTGATGGAAGTCGAGTGTTGGTAAAAGACCTGAATCTTGGTGGTACAGCCTCGCAAGGCGAACCATTGCCATGGTACAGACGGTGGTACGACAACATGAATCACCTGCTGGCGGGGATGTATACGGGATTATCATGCTATGGGACACCAAAGTCACACCATGAGTTCGCAGTTAGCTCGGAGTGTCAAGCTGGAATTAGAGCGAAACTACCGCACTGAAAAGTCCAAATCCTAAAGTACCTGTCAAGCGGATTGTTGAACAGAATCTGCTAATTTTTGCATAATCCTGCCTTGAGTTTCCATGCGCCCGTAGCTCAACCGGATAGAGCACCGGCCTTCTAAGCCGGGGGTTGGAGGTTCGAGTCCTCCCGGGCGTGCCAATTCTGAGAAGGCGAATTCCTCGTACTTATGCTTTTTTCTGTCAGTTGCCCTCCATGGTAGGGAAGCTGGCACAAGCATTATTTTGCCATGCAGTTTGCCAAGAGATGGCGTAGGTTTTGATTTGCGGTTATCTTTCTTTTTGCTGATTTTCACAAAGAGTACTGGGACGACAAATAACCCTAGACAATCATATACTCGCCAGTATCACTTTCCAAGGTAACCTAGAAAAATCAGGCGGTTTAAGGATGATTGAGTAGACAGGAGAGTTGGTTTTAAGCTAAGAATCCAAGGATGTGCTAAGCTGTTACAGAGCAACTACCTTAAGTCTCACTGTCTCAATTAGACTATGAGTTTTTCTGTACTTTATGCCAGCTGTCTGTTTAGCAATTATGGCGGGATGACTATGAAGTCACCCCGCCTTTACTTGCGTCAGTTTTACCTTGGAGGGGAACCAGCCTGTAAACTCTGGTTCTTTAGGCTCATGCCCCAGTGCCCGTAAAATTGAGCGTTGCATTGTTCTAAATAAAAATGAAATCGTCCTGTGTGAGCGTACCGGGGGCTATACCTGGCAAGTATATTGTGCCGTCATCAGTGCTTATGAGGGTACCACCAAACGCGGAATCAACATGAAATGACAAATCATCCCAACTGCGCTCATGCAAGACCAATTTATCGGTTCCGACTTCAAAGCCTTCAACTGTATCATTGCCGAATTCACCCGATTCAAATACGAAATCATCCCTTTGGTTATCAAAGCGGATTGTGCTCCGATTCAAGAAAGTTATAGTATTGCCGTCTCCGGTAGGAACCGAGAAAGATGTATCATCCCAGCGACGGCCATCACTCCCTATTTGCTCGTCATCATAAAACATTTCGGTTGTGCGGATATAATCCCGCCCGTACAGCACATCATCGCCTTTGCCACCGATCAAAATATCTTTACCAGTGCTTCCCAATAACGTGTCTGCACCTTGTCCACCATCAAGCAAGTCAGCACCAGAATTACCATCCAAAAAGTCATTACCTGACTCTCCATACAGATCATCACTGCCAGACCCACCCCAAATCAGGTCTTCACCTTTGCCACCGTAGAGCCTATCGTTAGACGTACCGCCCCATAAATGGTCCTGTTGGGACCCGCCTTTCAGCTTATCGCGACCTGCCCCACCGTAAAGAAAATCTCTCCCAGGGCCGCCATGCAATTCATCATTGCCTTTACCCCCATCAAGTTTGTCACTGCCTTCCCCGCCATATAGTGCATCACTACCTGATCTACCGTTTAGCGTGTCGTTACCTGCATGACCCTCAAGTGTATCTGCACCTTGGGTACCATTCAATTCATCATTGCCATCGGTGCCATTTCTGCTGTTGTCATTGCTCATAAATTCATTCTCTCCCTGTAAGTAATAGTTTACATTAGTGTGTTCGCGCCAAGCCTTATCTTAAAATATAACATCCCAGCAACCTGATGTAAATTTATTTGAGGCTACATTTGTGCTGTGGATATAAAAAGTTAAATTCTTCGTGTTTTGGTACCCCCACCCCCTGTGATTAAGAATTGATTATAAGTAAGAGCATAAGAAGCTTTTTGAAATTTATCGACCTTTTTTGCTTGAGCTAAAGTTTAACAAAGAAGTTATCATAACAGGCCCAAAATGACCTTTTGAGGTAAAATTTTCCGTTCTAACGAATACCTTATAAATCAATTGCTTGGCAGTATAACGGAAGGAATCTGGGTTATGCCAGCCCACCAAGCAGTTCCAGGGGGGTAGTTCCCACACATCAGGCTCTAGCCTCGGGTTATGACTTAAATCACATAAGGTCCGCCTCAAGTGACTGGCATTGTCCTTTTCTGAGTACCGTCGCTATTTTGGCATGCAGACTCCCCTTGGCTCCAGTCCTCCGCTCTGCCGATTCCACAGAGTATTGCAAACCTTTTGTCATAGCCCTCATCACTGCTATGGCCGAGTCTGATTAGTCAGAATTTGTTAGTGGCAGCTTGTCCAGCAATTCATTCGGTATAGCAACAATGTCGTCCTGACCCTCTTTGCGCCATCTGTCCAGAGGAACCAGCTGGTAGGCACCAGTTCTTTTAGCTTGCGACCCACGTCTTTTGTCAATACCACCTGTTGCATTTCGTTTGTTAAACAGGAAAAAATCATAGTTTGCTGGTAACGCAGCCTTGAACTCGGGAAGTGATTGAAAAGAGAGTTGATCACTGTATGTGATCTCACATACTAGAAGCGGACGCTGTATTTGCAAAGTATCGCGTAAACCATGAAGAGCAGGTTTTTCAAATCCCTCCACATCTATTTTGATAAGATTCACCCGGTTGATTCCGGCGAAAGAAAGATAACTATCGCCATTCACAATCTTCATACGACCAGAGTTTCGTGTGCCACGGTCAAGGCTGTCTTTGCTGAAAGAACCTATTCCCTGATTGCTCCCTATAGGCTCATAGAATGTTTTCAGCTCATTGTTCTCGCCCAACCCAATCCCGTGCACGGTCACATTATGAATTCCATTGAGGGTAAGATGCTTCTCTAGTTGCTGACGCACCGGCTTGTAGGGTTCAAAGGCATGTACATTTTTTACATACTGAGACATGAATAAGGTGTGTTGTCCGACGTTGCTGCCAATATCGCAGAAGCATTCTGGCGGGCCTCCTTTATCATCAGCCATTGAATGGGCAGCATCCCTCAGAAAAAAAAGGATGGGTTTCTCGTAAGCTCCATAGTAGAAGATGGCAAACTCAATGCCATCGTTGAGATTACCTTCATAACGAAGACCAAAAAAATCGGTGGCGAAAGGAGCATCGGGAGGCTCACCCTGCCGGTCAAGATAACGATAGATGGTTTTTTTCCAGCGCTGGTTTATCCATCGCTGGTGCCAGAGAAATCGACACATGCCAGTTTTTAGTTTCATCAAGCAGGCAGCGGCTGTGGCTGTAGATTAGCTTTTAGATATAGGGGGTGTGCCGGAATTTTTGATTTATTGAGTTGGATGCAGTGTAGTGAGCCCAAAATTTCCAGAATTTCAGAGTCACGTTCAAGGAATGATCCCTGGTTACCCCAACAGGCAATGATGATGTCTGCCGACTTCTCGGCTTTGCGAATCCAGCGGTCGTTGGCAGGTCCCACTGGGTTGGTTGCCGCCTTGAGATCTTCGGGTAGGGTGGCACGAAAGGCGAACAGGTTAACGATCTCCATGCGCCGGTAACCCCAGGATCTGGCGAATCTAACACAGCGGCGAATAGTCGGATCGTCCTGAACATGGTCGGCCGTCGATGGATTAAGCCCAATGAATAGGACTGTTCCTATCCCTTGGTTCCATTCTCGACCAAGCCAGTAACGGTAGCGTCGGCAATGGGAAAATTGAGCTTGCTTGGAGAGGTATTCTTTAGTCATTACACTGCGAGAAACGAGTCAGATTATCAGGGTACGGATTGCAAGTTCGGTGCTGAATAATTACTAACAATATCCGAAAATTGAGCAAAAATCTCATCGGCGGTATCAAAAATAGTAGAGCAACACTCTAACAAAGACCAAAAGGTCATTGCCAGTGAACTGACAGACCAGCATCTTGCCGGAGGTGCTGAAATATAAGAAAACGGCAATTCATCAGTAAAATTCAGCAGTTTAGCCGGTATCACTTGATTATTACTCCCCAAACCAAGTATCCTGAACATGTTTTATATGTCATTCGGAACGGGAGTAAAGCTATGCACTTTTTGAAAAAACTGGCCGCAGCAACAAGCTTGGCAGCCTTGGGCTTGCCTGTCTCAGCGCAGTTCGACAATGTAGGCTCGATTGACTTTCCAACCTCAGCAACCGCAGAGGCTCAACAGCATTTTCTGCGCGGAGTGGCGATACTACACAGCTTTGGCTGGGAACAGGCCGTAGAACAGTTTCAGGCGGCTCAAGCGGTAGATCCAGACTTTGCGCTCGCCTACTGGGGTGAATCTCTCTCTTACAATCACCCACTCTATCCGCAAATGAATTCAACCAAACCAAGAGAAGTTCTCCAACGGCTGGGAGAAAATAGGGAAGACCGTCTTGCTAAAGCACCGACCGAACGCGAGAAAGGCTTTCTGAATGCGGTTGAAATTCTCTGGGGAGAAGGCGATCTTGACCAGCGTCGCATAGGCTACATGGAGGCAATGGCGGAACTGTATGAGCAGTATCCAGACGACCATGAAATCGCCGCCTTTTATGCACTGTCAATACTAAGTGCCCGTTCTGCCGCTGGTGGTGACCGGGATTACCGTATGGCGATCAGGGCTGGCACTATCGCCCTGGATATATTCAATGCAAATCCAATACACCCGGGTTCCGCGCATTATACGATTCATGCCTTTGATGATCCGGTTCACGCTCAGCTGGCCCTTGAAGCAGCCTATCGCTTCGCAGATATCGCCCCTGCTGTTTCTCATGCCCGCCATATGCCAACGCACATCTTCATTCAGCATGGCATGTGGGACTTGGTCTCTGGTCACAATCTGTCTGCTCATGAGGCCGCCATGGAACTATGGGAGCCAGGTCAAAGTATGGGCGATGCCATTCACTCCCTAGACTGGGGCCAGTATGGCGACTTGCAGCGTGGCGACTATGAACATGCAAGATGGTGGATGGAGCGGATAGAAACTATGTCTAGACAGGATGGATTTACCGAAGGTGGTGCCCGAGGTCAGGGCGGTGCCGCACGAGCTCTTAACACAGTAGGTCTGCTTCATAATCGCTACATTGTGGACACCGAAGAATGGTCATTGCAGCAAGTTACAGCTGACTCACCCGACCATGAACTGCTGGCCACGGCACTTTCAGCCTATCATCTTGAGGAAGAGGCAGTTTTGGAGGCCGCCGAAAAAGAGCTGAGAAACCGGGTTGATGCGGGGCAGGATGGCTTCACTGCCATCATGGCGAATCAGGCCAGTGCGCTAATGCATGCCGCAATGAATCACCCCAGTCAGGTAGTCGAATATTTTAATAAGGCGGTAGCAATCATCAGTCCTATGCCTCCACCTCGAGGGTCTGCCAATCCTATTAAGCCTCTCTATGAAATGTATGGCGAAGTACTCCTGGATATGGGCAAAAATGCAGAGGCAATCGAACAGTTCGCACTCTCGCTAGAGCGCATGCCAAATCGTCCGCGATCACTGCTGGGCATGGCACGGGCGCAAGCGGCAACAGGAGATTCCACAGAAGCTGAAAAGTATTATCAGGTGTTGCTAAAAATTTGGGAAGGCGACAGCAGCTTTGAGGGAGTAATTGAAGCGAATAAGTACCTTGATATGGGCGACTGAAAGACATCTTGAGTAAAGCTCAGTTTTTCCAAGCAGAAAATACAAATCCTGGTTAATGCGCAAAATGCAAGGCTTGTTGATAAGTCGCCTGTGAAAATAAAACTCTTGATTGGTAATCAATTATGAACTCAAAGCCTCAAAGTTATCTCCTCTTTACCTTGTTGGCACTCTGGCTTAGTTGCTGTTCTCCGGAACCGGAACCGGATCCGGTTGAAATGACTGCAGAACCCGAGGCAGTTCCTGCAACAGAACAAGTTTTGCCCGGAGAGTCCGAACAGGATCTGGTTGCACGTGCGCTTGAAATTCATGACCGCGTGCTCACCCTGGATTCTCATGCGGATACGCCATTACGCATGATCGAACCGGGTTTTGATATGGCGGAACGCCATGATCCTAATGAGACAGGTTCCAAGGTGGATTATCCCAGAATGATCGAAGGGGGGCTCGATTCCATCTTTTTCGCCGCATTCGTTGCTCAGGACATCCGGGACGATGAGGGCAACAGTCGGGCAAAGGCTTTGGGTTTGCAGATGATTGATGCTGTGGTGGCCTCAGCGGAGGAAAACTCAGAGATTGCAGGCATTGCGCTTAATCCAGACGATGCCTATGAACTGGAAATGGCAGGCAAGCGAGCTATTTATCTTGCTGTTGAGAACGGCTATCCCATCGGAACCGATGTTTCCAATGTTGAACTTTTTTATGATGCTGGGGTTCGATATATAACTTTGGTGCATTCCACGAACAATGATCTGGCAGACTCTGCGACAGATCCTGATGGACCAGAGCATGGAGGGCTCAGCAGTTTTGGTAAAACAGTGGTCAGAGAAATGAAT
This sequence comes from Gammaproteobacteria bacterium, assembly GCA_026710425.1. Classification (GTDB taxonomy): domain Bacteria; phylum Pseudomonadota; class Gammaproteobacteria; order Pseudomonadales; family Pseudohongiellaceae; genus UBA9145. Next base: position 29,475 of record JAPORB010000148.1, on the reverse strand, counting down.
CGACTCGGTATCATGGTAGATGTCTCGCATGGCAATGATGATGTGTTTTATGATGCCATCGCCATCTCGGAAGCTCCAATTATTGCTAGCCACTCCAATGCCCGTGCAGTCACCGATCACCAACGCAACATGACCGATGAGATGTTAAAACTCATGGCAGAAAATGGCGGTGTGGTGCAACTGACCATGCTATCCAGTTATCTACGTGACATACCAGATAATCCTCAGCGGGATGCCGCTCTGAGTGAACTTCGCGACAATGCTAAACCTGCCAGTGAAATGACTGAAGACGAGCGGTCAGCAATGAGGCAAGCGATCCGTGACATAAATGAAAGTTTTCCTGATCCATCTGCCACAGTTAAGCATGCTGTAGATCATATCGATCATATCGTGGAGGTGGCAGGTATTGATCATGTAGGCATCGGTTGTGATTTTGATGGAGGTGGTGGTATTGAGGGAATTTTCGATGCCAGTGAAGTGATGAATATTACCATTGAACTTGTGAGACGCGGTTACACAGAAGAGGAAATTGAAAAAATCTGGGGTGGAAATTTGATGCGTGTTTTTAGAGAGGTGCAAACGGTTGCAGAAAGATTGCAGGCTTGAACTTCTTTCCGGTGGTAAACATCAAAACTTGTTGTCAACCGCTCCTAACAGTTATTCTGCTCGGGCAGTGCTTCTGCGCCGAGCCCCATCCGTTAAGGCTGTCCCTGAGTGAGATTGAGTATGCCTCTGAGCAACAGCTTTTGACCATCAGCCTCAGGTTATTCTTGATGGATGTCCGTGAGGCACTTGTTTTTGACCCCGATAGCACAGTCTTAGCCTTCTGCCAGCCCGAAGAGTCACCGGATGCAGAACATCTCCTGCTGAGATATATCAATCAGCACTTTTATGTAAAGGTAAACGGCGAGAGGGTAGATCTTCGGATAAGTAGCAAAAGACTCAATGGAGAGGGGGACAATACTGCCTTGGGTGTAGTCTTCGAACACTCGCAAGAGCAACTAATCCACTCACTGGAAATCAAAAACGCAGTCTTTACCGATCTGTTTTTCGATCAGAATAACATCGTCTATGTTCATGTTGATGGAGAAACCAGATCGTTGATGCTCAACAAGAAAACGCCTGTGCATAAGTTAAGGTTTTGATATGCAATCGTTTCCTTTTTACCTGCAACTGGGATTCGAGCATATCTCAAACTTGGCCGGATTCGATCACATCCTCTTTCTGGTTGCACTGTGCGCAGTTTATGAAATCAGGCAATGGCGAAATATCTTTATCCTGGTTACAGCATTTACTGTTGGACACAGCATTACCCTGGCTTTATCTTCATTTCGCGCAATAACAATCCCATCCAGTATTATCGAATTTTTAATTCCGACGACAATCCTGCTTACAGCTCTCCATAACGTGATGGGTCGCCACTCTGTAGAAGGATCTGCACAGATGGGTAAAAACTATGCCATGGCACTGTTTTTCGGTTTTATCCATGGTATGGGTTTTTCCAACTATTTCAGAGCATTGCTAATGGATGACTCGTTAATTTTACTCCCATTGCTGGGCTTCAATCTTGGTATCGAAATTGGTCAGCTTCTGGTCGTTGCCGTCATCGTGGGTATTGCCTTCCTGTTTTTGAATATCGCCGGGGTAAAGCACCGGGAATGGAATGTGTTTGTCTCCGGGGCGGCAGCGGGTATGTCTTTGATTCTAATAGCCGAGAATCGATTCTGGTAAGCAAGAATTTGGATCTATTTGTTGTATTGAACTGATGAGGGGAAGGCAGAAGGTACCGGCCTGACACAAGTTGCCACACTGTAGATGTAATGAATTAAGGCACGGAAGTATTCATTAGCAGCCAAATCCTTGATTGGACCACTCCGCTATAGCCGCTGGTTATGCCAGATGCTGGTTGCCTATACAAAAGTTCTTACATGGCAAGACGAAACAGCTCGGAAAAGTCTTCAGCATTGATCGGTTTTGGATTGGTCATGGTTGCCATATCGGCCACTGCATGGGGCACCATGTCATCAATCAATTCCTCGCTCAATCCCATCGCCGCCAGCCCACTAGGCAAGCCAATATCAGCATTCATCTGTTCCACTTCACTGGCTAGGTCCGCATCTGGCGACAGACCCATGGCCTGACGGAGTCGTGGATATTTGGATGCACAAGCACTCTCATTGAAGCGTAATACTGTAGGCAGAATCACGGCATTGAGCGTACCATGATGAAGTCTGAGTTCCTTAATACGTCCGGCTGCATGGCTCATCGAATGAACCGCACCAAGTCCCTTGACAAAAGCCAAGGCCCCCTCGGTGGAAGCCATCATCATTTCCCAGCGAGCTGTGCGATCATTGCCGTCATTCACGGCCCGTCGCAAATGTTGCCAACCTCGCCACAGTCCATCCAGACCAATGCCATCTGCGGGCGGATTGACTGGCGAAGCCAGCACGGCCTCGATACAATGAGTAATGGCGTCCATACCTGTGGCGGCGGTCAGTAGCGGTGGCAGTCCAAGTGTCATTTCTGGGTCACAAATCGCCATTTTTGGCAGAAATTTTGGATTGGCAAAGGTTAGCTTGCGTCCATCGCTCATGCTGATGACGAAACCCAAGGAGGCTTCACTGCCAGTCCCTGCAGTTGTTGGGATGGCAATGAGCGGTGCCACTCCCTTTACAAGCTTGTTTCCACCCTGCAACGGGTCATATTGTGAGAGAAGACCGCCGCTGACTGCCAGCAGTGCCACCGCCTTGCCCAGATCCATGGGCGAACCACCGCCAATACACACGACACCATCACATTCCTCCGCATGATAGGATGCCAAAGCTTCGTTGACAGCCTCTTCGGTAGGATTACCCGGTGTGCCGTCGTAGATGGTAGCTTGGGATAAATCATTCAGCACATCGGTTACACGCTCCAGCAAACCACTATCAAGCAATCCATGATCTGTAACTAGAAATGGACGCTGGATATTTTGTCGTTGCAATACCTCGGGAAGTTTTTTGACAGATCCAAAGTCAAAGCGAACCGGATTTTGAAAATTTAACATTGGCATGAGTCAGAACTCCTAGGCTCAGGATTTGGGTTTGCCATATAAAACGAGGCTGTGATCGACTAGCTCATAACCCAGTTTTTCGGCGATCTCTTCTTGCAGTGCCTCAATCTCGCCATTTTGGAATTCGATTACTTTACCTGTTTCCATGCACACCAGATGGTCGTGGTGTTCTCCGCTGTCAAGCTCAAAGACTGAATGGCCACCATCAAAGTTATGCCGTTCTACCAAACCCGCTTGTTCAAATTGGGTCAAAACCCGATACACAGTTGCCAAGCCAACATCATCACCAGATTCAAGCAGGGCCTTGTAAACATCTTCAGCACTTAAATGGCGCTTATGAGACTCCTCAAGAATTTGTAAGATTTTGACCCGAGGTAAGGTCACTTTCAACCCGGCTTTGCGTAACTCATGGTTTTGATCACTCATAGGGGGTATTTCTCATGGTTTGTTGGTGAATTCATTGTTATTGGTGAGAGGTTGTGGAAATCAATATTATACAGAGACATTGGCAGTTTTATTGCGGATTTTACAAACGCGGAAAATGGCAAAATTCGGGTTGCCTGTTGTCAAATGCTCGGCATGGGAATCGCCGGAACTTCTTCAAAAGTTAGCTAACCCCACAGATAATAGATAACCGCAATATACCATGAGAATCAATAGCAATTAGTGAAGGGTCGAGCAGACATAAAGCAGCCCCATCACTAACCCAAGCCGTTAAGCTGTTGCACAATAGCCGATGATGGATTATGCTTATCAGTATACGTTAAGTCTCATATCTTTGGCATAATCAATACACAAAGTAAGCTTTCCCCAGATCCAAACCTGAACTAGATCAAGATTCTCTATCATCATGCTGGCTATAATTGGTGGTTCGGGACTCTATGCCTTGCAAGGTTTTGGTGAGCCACGAACAGAAGAGATTACTACTGCCTACGGAACAGCACTAGTATCTGTTGAGCACTACCACACCTCCAATGGGTCTGTTTATTTTCTGCCTCGCCATGGAAAGACTCATGGTATTCTACCTCACTTGATTAACTACCGCGCCAATATTGCGGCCCTAGCACACCTCGGTGTCAGGGAAATAATCGCAGTCAATGTTGTCGGCGGAATTGATACGCGCACGGCTCCCGGTGCCATAATCCTGCCAAACCAGATTATTGACTATACTTGGGGACGGGATTCCACCTTTGTCGATGAGAATTCGGAGCAAATATTGCATGTTGATTTCACCAATCCGTTTTCAGAGACACTGGGTCAGCGTTTGCTGTCAGCGGTAAATAAGGCGGCTGAGACTGCGCAAGACAAGCGACCTATTCTAAGGCATGGCACCTACGGCTGTACCCAAGGTCCCAGGCTGGAAAGTGCCGCCGAGATTCGCCGCATCAAACGAGACGGTTGCGATATTGTCGGAATGACTGGTATGCCGGAAGCTGTGTTGGCCCGAGAAAAGGGCCTAGACTATGCCATGCTGGCACTGTCAGTAAACTGGGCGGCTGGAATAGTGCCTGGGGAGGTCGATATGGACCAGATCCAGACTGTTATAGACGAAGGCATCAGTTTCATTATGTTAGTACTGACAGCCTTGGCAGAGCTTACCGAGCCGCAGTGACGCCGCTTTGGTTTTCAAAACTGTTGTGGCATGGAACATTGCTGTTGCCTGCTAATCAAAGCTGGTCGGTGCCGGAACCGGCAGCTCATATGGTAAAACCATGACCACCAGACCCAGTGCCGGATTATCCAGATAATGGAACTCAGTGCTGCGCATTTGCCGACTTTGCTGCATGGGGTAGACACTGGTCGGGTAATAGTCCTGACCAATGTTCGAGTTGAACGTGGCTTTAGAAGCCAACTTGGCAGGAGGTACAGGTAAGTGCCAGTCAACTTCTGCGGGCGTGCTGCCGAATTGGGTGAGCCAGAGGTTTGTGTCAATCACCACTCTATCACGGTTGTCATTGAAGCGAATGGTCAGGCTACCTTCAAGTTCTCCAGCATTGCCGTAGCGGTCGCCACCGCTCACATATAACGGCATTGCCTGTTCAGTATTTTCCACTGGCTGTCGCCATAAGCCATGAAACAGTAGCCGATGGTCGGGCGAGCGTTCCAGGGCACGATTCGTCTGCCGAAAGTTGCTTTCACTGATTGGCAGTTGCAGAAAACTGTCGATGGCGAAATTGAAAAACCTAAAACCGGTGGAGGGCCGGGCTGGGAAGGGGCCAGTGGCTGTAATAGCTTGGGTACGAAGGTCTGTACCGTCTTGTAAATCAAGACCTTCATCAGTGGCTCCGGTGGACTGATTGTACCGATTGGCTTGAAATGCCCTGCCGCTTTGAGTTGACTTCGGTAGCAGGGAATCGGTCAATAATAGATCCATGGGCCGGTTAAGTCGAACCAAGTCGGGCGGGTAGAAGAGCCGTATGAGACCGGGATGCCAGTATTCTTCTGCTCGATCAGCTGGTGACTCATTGCTGAAGATTGAGACTTCAACCTGAAACCAGCGTTGCTGGGCAAGACTGGACGGCACAGCGAGAATTAGAGCAGCCGCTATAATCATTAAAATTGCTACAGGGCGGAAGGAGACAGCGGACCGACCAGAATTTTCAGCACTGACGGTTATGAGGTTTTGTTTCATGCGGCCTTGTGTTCATCCAATTGTATTCTGGTCAACAAGTTGCAAATAAAATTCAGTTTTCCCTCGGGCTCTTTACATTCATGCCTGAATTGCAGTTGATGATTGTTGCCGAGTTTGTAAATGAGGGGATCTTCCTGTACCAGCTTCACCAGAGACATCGGATTTACCCGTGTGTTTGAACTAAATTCGAGTCGACCGCTATTCGCGCTGGTATCAATCTTCCTTATTCCGTAGGGAATACAGGCCAGTCGCAGTCGGGTTTGTTCAAATAAGAGTGCCAACGGTCGTGGCAATGGTCCGAATCGGTCGATCATTTCGGCCTGGATATCCTGCAAACCCTCGCCATCCCTGACAGAACTCAAGCGTTTGTACATAATCAGGCGCATGTGCACATCCGGCAAGTACTCATCTGGTATTAAGGCCGGTATTCGCAGGTTGAGCTCCACCACCGTTTCGGATTGCAGATCAACCGAGGGCTGTCGGCCTGCTTTAATTGCTTGAACCGCTTCCTCCAGCATTTCTGTGTAGAGACTGAAGCCTATTTTCTGAATATGCCCACTCTGTTCATCACCGAGTAACTCACCAGCCCCGCGAATTTCCAGATCATGGCTGGCAAGGGTGAATCCAGCTCCCAGCGTGCTGGCAGCCTGAATTGCTTCAAGACGTTTACGGGCATCAATGCCCGTTCGCATTCCGACAGGCAACAGCAAATAAGCATAGGCCTGATGATGGGAGCGGCCGACCCGGCCCCGAAGCTGATGCAGTTGAGCAAGACCAAACCGGTAAGCATTCTCAATAATTATCGTGTTGGCACTAGGAATATCAATACCGTTTTCGATGATGGTGCTGCAGACAAGTACATTCTGGCGTTTGTGATAGAAATTCGCCATCACCTTTTCAAGTTCCCGCTCAGGCATCTGGCCATGGGCAATACTAATGCGGGCTTGAGGCAGTAGATTTTCCAGATGTCGGGCGCATTTCTCGATGGTTCTGACTTCATTATGCAAGTAAAAGACCTGGCCACCGCGCAGCAACTCCCTAGAGATGGCTTCCTGCACCAAAGAGTCTTTCTGTTCTCGAACAAAAGTCTTGACAGACAATCGCTTGGCTGGCGGTGTGACGATAAGGGACAGGTCGCGTATGCTGGCCAGTGCCATGTTCAGGGTCCGCGGAATGGGGGTTGCAGTCAGAGTGAGGATGTCGACACTGGCGCGCAACGATTTCAAAGTTTCTTTCTGGCGGACCCCAAACCGGTGCTCTTCATCAATGATCAACAGTCCCAGATTGCTGTAATTGATGCTGCCATGAAGCAGTTTGTGGGTAGCGATAAGAATATCAATAGTGCCCGCCTCAACCTGTCGAGAGATGGCAGTCTGCTGGCTGGAGGTTTTGAAGCGTGAGATGACTTCAACAGTCATCGGCCAGTCTGCAAACCGATCCCGAAAGCTTTCAAAGTGTTGTTGGGCGAGTAGGGTAGTGGGAGCCAGCATGGTAACCTGCCTGCCGTTTTGCACGGCGATGAAGGCAGCCCTCATGGCGACTTCTGTTTTGCCAAATCCTACATCGCCGCAGATCAGTCGATCCATAGGACGAATTCCGCTCAAATCCTTGACAACAGCGGCGATAGCCTGCTCCTGATCTGGGGTTTCCTCAAACGGAAAGGCACTGGCGAAACGGTCATATTCCGCCTGATTCAATATATAACGGTAGCCTTTGCGTGCCTCACGGCGGGCATAGATTTCCAGCAGTTCTGCTGCCACGTCGCGTATTTTTTCGGCAGCCTTGCGACGGGTTTTTTGCCATTTGTCGCTACCTAGCTGATGTAACGGTGCAGTGTCATGGTCGGCACCACTGTAACGACTAATCAGTTGGAGTGAAGAGACTGGGACAAACAGTTTTGCCCCCTTGGCATATTCAAGTACCAGAAACTCGCTGGTCTGATCCTCTACGGTAATGGTTTCAAGGCCTCGGTAACGACCTACACCATGGTCGATATGTACCACCGGGTCGTCCACCCTAAGTTCGGTGAGGTTACTGATAATGAATTCAGAACTGATCTGTGGTTTCTTGCGCCGCCGCCGCTGTGCGATGCGCTCACCAAACAGGCAGGATTCGGGGATTAGCAGTAGCCCAGGTTCGGGAATCCACAGACCGAAATCAAGAGGTGCCACCCCCAATCCCAGCATGCAGTCACTGTTAAGAAACTGCTGCCAGTTTTCCACTGGCTCAGGCACCAGGTCGATCTGCTTGAATAGCTGCTGCAGATTTTGTCGACGTCCGGCAGACTCAGCGCAAAACAGTACCCGACTGTGCTGGTTGTCTGCCAGAAAGGACTGCAGCCGCTCCCATGGGTGGTTTAATCTGGCATTACCACTCAACTCGGGCAAGGCCTTGCTGGCTAGAGAGTGAGCGGAAGGGTGTTCCTTGAGTTCGATATGAGGGAAGTGTTTAAGGTCCCTCAGCACATCATCAATGGGAACAAAGACTTGCTCCGGCTGCAGTACTGGGCGGTGGGATTCCGTATAACGATCTTGATAGCGTTTCTGGATATCTGACCAGAAAATATCTCCTGCGACTTTTAAATCTCCTGCCCTGCAAATGATGGTAGATTCGGGTAGAAAGTCGAGCAGAGTGCTCAGTTCCTCAAAAAACAGCGGTAGGTAGTACTCCAGACCAGGAGAGTAGATGCCCTCACCTACATCCTGATAGATGGGACATTGGCGGGTATCAACATCAAAAGCATTCCGAAACCCAGTGCGGAACCGGGTAATGGCATCCTCGTCCAGCGGGTATTCTCGTCCTGGCAGCAGTTCGATTCTACTGATTTTTTCATGGGAGCGCTGGGTTTCGGGGTCGAATAGTCGTATGGAATCCAGTTCATCATCAAACAGGTCCAGCCGGTAGGGTACCGGAGAACCCATGGGAAAAAGATCAACAATGGAGCCACGAACAGCAAACTCGCCATGTTCCATGACTGTTTCCACTGCCTGATAACCGGCAATGGTCATCTGCTGCCGAATGCCATCAATACTTAATTGCTGGCCTTGTTCCAAATGCAGGGTATTGCCTGCAATGTAGTGCCTGGGTGGCAATCGGTGCATTAAACTGGTAATTGATAGCACCACGATACCGCAGTCCAGACTCGGCATGTTATAGAGGGTCGTCAAACGCTCCGAGATTATGTCCTGATGGGGCGAAAAGCTGTCATAGGGCAGTGTTTCCCAATCAGGCAGGCCGAGCACTGGCAACTCGTCCGCAGCTGCAAAAAACCTGAGTTCACGAACGCAACGCTCAACCGCCTCGAAACTTGTGCATAAGAGTAGTATCGGCCCAGGTGCAGCCAGTGCGGCCTTGGTCAATGCCAGTGGCAGAGCACTGCCATATACCTCCGACCAATAGACGGATTCGAAATTGTCATCGGGTAGAGGAGGCTGAAATACCGGGAACATGAGTTATGGTACTGATGAACGAACTTCTGAATGCGGGATCGACAGACCCTGATTGGACTAAGGTTTGACGGCTTATGGAATTAATTACAGCTATGGAATCACAAGGACCCCAATGGGGCACGATGAATCAAAATCGGGAACGATGTAAATGCGCAGTCCATGCGTTGTTTATCCGGATGGAGTTAATCTTTTGAAGGTTATAACATACCTCTCTTCTTGCAATTTTATTATATCGTAATTGGATCAGATTTGGCAGGTAAAACAGAAAAACTTATCAGGCGGCATAAATTTGCATAATTACTTCCTAAGCAGATGATAGAGTAAGGAAAACTTTATACCAACCGGACCCGACAAAACGATAGTGATGGTGAGCGCAAGTGTCATCAATAAAGATGGGGGGTCTTGGACTTTAATTTGACAGCTTGCTCATGGTAAGGTTACAAAGATGTTTAGGAGAGTGGATTTCATACAAAACAGTGAGATTCAAAACGAGACGAACAGCAATTGCGACCGGACAACCCAGCGAATAAAAATGAGACTAACTATTCTTCTGCCACTGGCAACCCTTACCTCAAGTCTGGTGTTTTTTACCAATACTCTAGGTCAGGATGTCGTTGAGAAAAGAGACTTTACTTTGTTTGAATCTCTGGGCGGGAACTCGTCAAGCAATGTGCCGGGCCGCTTTGGTAATGGTGAGCGGGTCTCTCGTACAGCCCAGTCCAGTCCGTCCTTTGTGCTGATAGGAACCTCTCGCATTGGCAGTACTAGAATAGCCACCCTAAAGCACCTAAGCGGAGAGGTGGTGAGGGTCCCGCTTGGGGAGGAGTCCATGCCTATACCCGGCTATGGTAATTATTCCGTGATAAATCATAGGGCAGCTCAGGTTGCTATTTTGTATCCATCCTCAATGCCCTGTAACAGTTTTCCAGAGCTAGGGGTCAGTTGTGATACAGACACCAATACCTCCTGGTTAAGTTTGGTCACGGCAGCGGCGATTATTCGAGAACCGCAAGAGTTGGATCAACCCAATGCAGATGCAGGGGAGGTTGATGCTGGAGAAATAGCTCCTGAGCAGAACAACACTTCGCGTAACCCTTTTGCTGCACTGAGGGATCGCGAAGCCATAGATGTAGCAGGTCAGGCTGCTCCGGAAAATCGGCAGCTACCGCGCAGAATTGCGCCAGAGGATGTGCCACCTGGCATGCGGGTAGTCTCCACACCGTTCGGTGATCGCCTTGTCCAGGAATGAAATGGTGGCTATTGGGGGTAGGATCGCAGCATTGCCCAAAATCTGTTGTCAGGTTGATATTCCGATTTATGGACCGTTAGTCCATGGTTATGAACGGGTAAGTTTATGCATTAGGTAGCCTTGGAGTTTATTCAATACCTACTCCAGCAAGCTGGTTTATATTACAAGATGCATCGTAATCTCGTAATAATGAATCAGAGAGCAAATAACAGTGGGCACAGCAGTATTAACTCCACTGATACGACTTGGCGTTATAATACAATATCAGCAATTCACGACTTGTCTATTATACTACGCTTCAAGTGCTATACTACGCTTCAAGTGCCCGCCAATCACAATAAGTCCACTCTTTCAGTTTCGCTGGTTCATTACGATACCGCTAATGAGGGCTTAATTGCTGTCATCGAATCCCTTCTGTCGGCCCTAGAGGGATGTGCCAGTATCCTCAATGGGCGCACCATAATCGCCATAGTTGACAATGAAGAGCGACAATCACTTGAACTGCGGCTATTTAGCGAACTGCAAGAGCGTCTTAAGACCAACAATTGCGAGCTGCAACTGATCCAGGGACAGGGCAATGTTGGCTATGGTAAAGGTCATAACCTTGCATTGGCCAAGATGAAGTCAGACTATGTTCTGCTGATGAATCCAGATGTTAATCTGGATAAGAACAGTTTGACCGAAGGATTGCGCTATATGGAGGGCCATGACGAGGTGGCCGCAGTCTGTCCCTCAGCTGTATTTCCAGACGGCATCAAGCAATATCTATGCAAGCGTTATCCTTCAGTATTTGATTTTCTGCTCAGAAGTTTTATGCCGATATCGATTACTAGATATTTTGCTGACCGCTTGGCTGCCTACGAGATGCGTGAGTTATCCGAGGAGAAGGCTACTCAGGACATTCCCATCATCAGTGGCTGCTTCATGCTGTGCCGTCGTGATGCCTTGCACCAAGTTGGTGGCTTTAATGAAGACTATTTTCTGTATTTTGAGGACTTTGATTTGTGTATGCGGCTGCGCCAGCAGTACAAACTGGCCTACTTGCCTGAGATGAAAATTGTCCATCATGGCGGGCATACCGCAAAAAAAGGCTTGCTTCATATCGGCATGTTCGTGCGCTCGTCCATCCGGTTCTTTTCCACCCATGGCTGGCGGTGGTATTGATGCACGATTCTATACGCAGCATGCGCAAGAACGAAGATAATTCGGGGGTCTGTCAAGCCTTGGTGAGCGGGGCTTCAGGGTTTATCGGTGGACATTTGTGTGAAGCTCTGGTTCAAAACGGCTATCGCGTGGCAGCACTGGTTCGAGATTTGGCCATTGATAATGCCTCGTCTGGCAGTATTTTCTCTAATAAGTGGCGTACATCAGGCCAATCTGTGAAGGTGTTTACCGGAGATCTGGCTAAACCTGAAACTTTGCTGACCGCTTGCCATGAGATGGACTATGTGTTTCATCTAGCCGGCACGGCTCATACAGCTCATGCCGAGAAGAAAGAACTAAGAAAGACTATTGTGGAAGGAACGGTTAATTTTGCCAGTGTAGCAAAGCAGTCTGGTGTGCGCTCTTTTGTTTATTTCAGCAGTTCTCTTGCTGCAACCATTGACAAGGAACAAGCAACGTCCTATGCATCCTGCAAAAAAGCCGCCGAACAGGCCGTATTGGCTATGGCTGATGAGCAGTTCAGAGTTTGTGTTCTGCGTCCGGTCAATGTTTATGGTTCAGGTATGAAAGGCAACATCGCTGCCTTGTTGCGGCGTATTCGATCGGGCACTATGCCGCCATTGCCAAAGCTTGGAAATCATCTGTCCCTGATTTCAGTACAGGATCTGTGTGAGGCTGCCATACTGGCTGCCCAGAGAGAAGACAGTACTGGTCATATATACTCAGTTAATGATGGACTTGACTACACACCCAATGATCTGGAAATGGCCATCTATAGGGCACTGGGTAAAAACAGACCAGCCTGGTATACGCCTCGTATGGTATTCTTTCTGGCAGCTGTGGGTGCCCAGATAGTCAACAAACTGGGTCTATGGCGCAATGATCTGGGTTTACGAACCTATCGCAACCTCACAGGAGCAGGACATAGGGTAGATTCCAAGAGTGGAATTAAACCATGCCAGAAATGCAAGCAGCAAGATCATGCCGAGAGAAATGCAGCAGAATTAGGTTTTCAACCGCAGCGGAGTTTTCAAGATGAGCTGCCAAAAATACTGTCTGCACTATGATTAGGAAAGGATGACTTGCAACATAGAGACCAATGGTAAATGATTTTTCGTATCACCAAAATCTTACAGGGTGCCTCTCCGCTAGCTGAAATTCATTTTGATAGTTCTATCCCCATAATGTTAATAATCACCTGTAGTCCATGAACCAGGCTACACCAATCAATTTCAACTCTGTCCAGGACAACCCAGTTCCGAAGGGAATAATTTTGGCCGGAGGTACCGGTTCCCGCCTGCACCCCATAACTCTTGGCGTAAGCAAACAGCTGATGCCAGTCTATGACAAACCCATGATTTATTACCCACTGACAACACTTATGCAGGCGGGTATTCGCGAGATTCTGATTATCACCACACCGCAGGATAGTTCAGCCTTTTCACAGTTACTTGGTGATGGCAGTGACTGGGGTGTTTCCATCAGCTATGCAGTGCAGCCGAAGCCGGAAGGACTGGCTCAGGCATTCATTATCGGGGCTGATTTTGTGGATAATAGTGGAGTTTGTCTTATTCTGGGGGACAATCTTTTTTACGGTACTCGTATTGAAGAGACCTTGCGCAATGCTGTGGTACAAAAAGATGGTGCTTCTGTTTTTGCCTATTATGTGAATGACCCTGAACGCTATGGAGTGGTCACTCTGGATGCCGATCAACAGGCAATTGATCTGGAAGAGAAACCGACAAACCCAAAATCCCATTATGCAGTGACCGGTTTGTATATGTATGACAATGCGGTAGTTGATATTGCCAGAGACATCAGTCCATCGGCTCGGGGTGAGCTGGAGATTACCGATGTCAACAAGGTCTACCTGAAAAATAAACAGCTAAGAGTGGCCCTGTTTGATCGGGGCACAGCTTGGCTTGATACGGGCACCATACAATCGCTGTTGGATGCGGCTAACTTCATCCGTGTTCTTGAGGAACGTCAAGGTCTGAAGATCGGTTGTCCCGAAGAAATCGCCTGGCGGCATGGGTTTATTGATTCAGAACAGTTGGGTGCATTGGCGAAGCGCCTTGTCAGAAGTGGCTATGGTCAATACCTGATGGAGTTGCTAAGCCAAGGTTAAAATTCCCAGATGAAGATAACTGAAACCGCTATTGCTGATGTCTGGGTGCTGGATCCCACCGTTCATGGTGATGATCGCGGTTATTTTATGGAAAGCTTTCGGGCCTCGTACTTCATTGAACGGGGAGTTGACATACCCTTTGTGCAGGACAATCAAAGCAAGTCGGTGCAGGGTACTTTGCGCGGACTTCACTATCAGCTGACTTATCCCCAGGGCAAGCTTATCAGGGTAATTAGCGGTGAGGTATTTGATGTGGCGGTGGATTTACGTCAAGGATCGTCCAGTTATGGACATTGGGTTGGTGAGCGACTCAGTGCAGACAATCGCCGACAACTATGGGTGCCGCCCGGCTTTGCTCATGGATTTTATGTGATCAGTAACATGGCGGAGTTAGCCTATAAATGTACAGCTTATTACCATCCAGAGGATGACCGCTGTATAACCTGGAACGATCCAGATATCGGTGTGCAATGGCCATTATTGTTTCCCAATCCTTTGTTGTCTTCGAGGGACCTAAACGGAGTTGCGTTGAGGAAGGCGTCCACCTTTCCATGACATCGACTCTGTTATTAACTGGTGCCAAAGGTCAGCTTGGTCAGACCATACAGAAATACTGGTCGGATAACGAGTTGAAGCAGCACTTTGAGCTTTTTGGGGTTGATATAGAAGATTTGGAGTTGACCGACAGGGTGGCTTTGCAAACTTATCTGGATCAGCTGAGACCTGACATCATTGTTAATACGGCCGCCTACACCGCTGTAGATCGAGCTGAGGAGGAAAAAGTACTGGCTTTTGCTGTGAATACCGAGGTCGTGGAGTCTCTGGCACGCTGGTGTCAGACGAATCAGGCGATCATGATCCATATATCGACAGATTTTGTATTCGACGGTAAGAGTTCTGTGCCCTATAGTGAGGAGGCTGAAACCAATCCACTCAGCGTCTATGGTGCCAGCAAGCTGACTGGCGAGAATCGGTTGCAAACTCTACTTCCGCAGTCCAGTGCCATTATAAGAACTTCCTGGTTGTACTCTGAATACGGTAGTAATTTTGTTAAAACCATGCTGCGTCTTATGAACAGGAGGGACTCACTTGGCGTAGTAGGAGATCAAATAGGGTCACCAACTTCGACCTATACACTTACAAAAGTGGTATTTCAAGTGATTGAGTGTGGCTATATGGGGATACTGCACTGGCATGATGGTGGCGAGATTTCCTGGTATGAGTTCGCTATGGCTATACAACAAGCCGGACTAAGGTCTGGATTGCTCAAGCAGTCCATACCGCTAATATCTCTGGCGACAGCCGAGTATCCAACAACTGCCTCAAGGCCAGCCTACAGTGTGCTGGACCGCAGCAAGGCACTGGCCTTGCTGGACTGGATACCCGATTCGTGGCGTACAGAATTGTCCCGGGTAGTTTTACTCCTGGCCGAGAAGGCTGGTACCGAGGATGCAAAAGAAGAATGGTTAACTGCCACTGGAATGTAATGAGCTCCGGGCAAAAGTTGCCAATATTTTCCCGCAAATAACCTCCCATAAGCGCGGGCAATGCCAGTCTTGCCAGGTAATTCGAAGAAATAATGAAACGACTATTGATCAGCGGCGGTGCCGGCTTTATTGGCAGCAACTTTGTGCACTACTGGCATCGAAATAATCCGCAGGACAGTCTATGTGTGCTGGATGCACTGACCTATGCTGGCAACAAGTATAATCTGGCTGAGATCATGCACAAGACTGGCTTTACATTTGTTGAAGGATCCATTTGCAATGGTCAGCTGATAGCAAGCCTGCTAAGGGAGCATGAGATTGACACTTTGGTGCATTTTGCGGCGGAAAGTCATGTAGATCGCTCTATTAGCGGACCCGATTCCTTTATCGAAACGAATATTGTGGGAACTCATACCCTGCTCAGGGAGGCCAGACGATACTGGCAGCTGGAGTGTCGACTTGAGAACCATCTATTTCATCATGTATCCACCGATGAGGTGTTTGGGTCATTGGCCGCAGACGATCCAGCTTTCAGTGAAACTACTCGCTACTCACCCAACTCGCCCTATGCGGCGAGCAAGGCAGCCTCAGATCATCTGGTGCGCGCCTACCATCACACCTTCGGCCTGAATGTCACGACCAGCAACTGCTCCAACAATTATGGTCCCTATCAGTTTCCTGAAAAGCTGATTCCTTTGTGTTTGCTCAATATTCTCGAAGGTAAGTCTTTACCAATCTATGGTGATGGTCAGCAGATCCGTGACTGGTTATATGTGGAGGATCATAGTCGAGCGATTGATCTGATCATCAAACAAGGCAGAATTGGTCAGACCTATACAATCGGTGGTAACAACGAGTGGACAAATATTGATGTGGTTCGACTGCTTTGTGCCACTATTGATGATCGATTTGCGGCAAATCCATCTTTGGCCAATAGATTTCCAGAATCGCCGGGTGCATTGGGCGAGCGGTCAGACAGATTGATCACTTTTGTGACAGACCGTCCTGGCCACGATACTCGGTATGCTATTGATGCCAGCAAGATCACAGAGTCTTTAGGCTTTCGACCAGTTGAGGATTTTCACTCTGGACTTACTCGAACCATTGATTGGTTTCTAGACAATGAATCCTGGTGGCAAGCCATAAAGGACGGTTCTTATCGGGATGCCTGATTGCTGTGTGCTATTTGTTTCTCTTTACGGAGGAATCCTTACCTTCGGACAAAATTGCCAAGTAATTCTGTACAGATTGAACTTACTGAGATATGTGAATAGCTGCATTTATTATTTATGCAAGTTCGATCGCTTATTTTCGATTAGCATTGCAAATGATGAATCATTCAGCCTGGCTAGGCATAAGTACTCAAATCAGTACTCCATTTTCTTTGAGTAGTAGCAAATGTTCTGCAAGCTTGGTTATATGCAGCCAATGACACTGAGAATGACTTTATCAATGATCAGTTCACTTACTAAATATACAAAAAGTATTTTGTGGCTTGCTGTGACTGTCCGGAAGATTTTGACACTTGGCCTGCTGCTTGCCATTTCCGGACCGATTCAAGGTTATGAGATAAATGGCAGTAAATGGGCTCGGGCTACTACCGAATACTATGTGGGTATCACTGGAATGTCAGCCACACAAATCAGCTGGAATACAGCTTTTATCCAGGCCATTGATGAGTGGAATGAGAGGACGAACTTCCACTTCAGCGTAGTAGATGAATATGCAGATCCATGCTCGATTAATGGCATAAGCAGTGTGGATTTTGTAGATGACTTCTGCGGCAGCGAATACGGTGAAGGCGTGCTAGCGGTAACAATCACTCACCTTGAGTCACAGATTCTGGGCCCCCCCTACATAATAGAAGCGGACATTGTTGTTAATGCGACAGAAGAATTTGATATTTTTGATGGTCCACTATTTCAGCCTGGCAGAACACTTGCGGGCACAGACTTTCGTCGAGTTGCCCTGCATGAGCTTGGTCATGTCATCGGTCTCGGTCACGAGGCAACCAATACGGCAATCATGGCCCCGAATATCAGTGACCTCTATCAATTGCAAGCTGATGATATTGCCGGAGTTATTAACCTGCATAATGGCTTGAGCCGCTGCGAGGTAGGGCAGTTGTCATTCGGAGCAATCGCTGGTGCTCTCAACAGCAGGGACTGTACTGTTCAGCAAATGACTGCTGGTGGAACCGATGACAGTCGGCTTGACCTATATCGCTTCGATTTGCAGCAAAGTACACAGGTACTATTTGATGCCGACTCTGATAGTCTAGATACTGTATTGATCGTTGCCACCACCGAACTCGATTATCTCGGTGTAGATATAGGGGAGGATAATAGTTGTAACTCCAGTCTTACTGCAGATCTCAGTCCTGGCAGCTATTTTCTGATCGTTAACACCTTTGACGCTCCGGTTAACGAAGTCTGTGGACTATCAGGCGATTATCGCGTGCAGGCCAGTTTCAATACATATATACAACCAGTTCTAGGTGCAGGCACTTCCTTGCAGAACAGCCTAACGGATGCTACTTTCCGTGGTGGCATCAGCGCGGATAATGGATTGTCTTTCGGTAATCGATTCTCATCGAGGGATTCCTTGGATATCTTTGTTCGTATTGATACTGATCCTCGCCATCTAGGCATGCCGGGATTTATCGTAGTTGCGATTCTGATCGAAGATCAGATTTTGATGCAGAACAATCGTGGCCAGCTTATTGATGTGACTGCTCAACCTCTGCCGGCTATTGCTGTACGCAGCAAGCCGTTGGACGCTACCGAGTTCATTACCGTTGCCACGGACCTGGTGCCCGCTGAAATTGGTGTAGAGGAAATAGAAGCCAACATCGTGGTGGGTTATGGGCTGGACAGCAATCCAAGCGATATCATTTATCACAGCACCCCACTCAATCTGATCATTTCCCCCTGAAATTCCCTCCCTGTAACATCAATATATACTAAAGAATGCTGACAGATCGGGTGGTATGGGTCGGAAAGGAATATGCAGCAAGACGGCCATGACATGTCACTTGAGGAGCATAAGCCTTTGGAATTGGCTGGATCATTAATTTCTTTATCCTGGTGCTTCAACTAGGGTGCTGATGGAGATTCGTGACAGGAAAGGCATTGATTCATAAAGTATCGGTACTCCATTTAACTCTCTTGCTTATAGAATAGAACCAATATAAAATTTATAACTATTGTTCTTATGTATAGTTCTCTTCATTTCTGTTAGAGAAATTACTGGAGCAGATTCTAAACTAGCAAAACTTATGGGAAGGGACTAACAACCATGAATTTATCACCTTATATTCGCCCGATGATACTGGCAGGAATGCTGATCTTCATAGGGTTACTATCTGCTGGCTCAGTGGCTCAATCTGCCGTTGACAATATCAGGCCTGTAGCACAGGTTTGCATGGCTGGTCAGCCCTGTGTGGGAATGGCTGCTGCAAACATCCTTGTTCTGAATCCACACATGGAGGCATCTGAGGATTCAGCCTCGACAGCTGCGGAATCTGACGATACAACAGCTGCGGCAATGCAAGCTAATCAGCCGAATGAACCGGATATAGGCCAGGCGGCTGAAGTGACTGCAGAAGAACCGGTTGCCTTGATAGCCTCGCCTGAGTCTGAGATAACCGAGATGGCTGAAGGGATGAGTCAGGATAATGATGGTACATCAGAAGTAGAAGAGTCTGAAACAGGGGAGACATCTATTTCAGAACCTGAACAGGCATCTACAGTAGCTGTCAACGAGGTTGCTGTAATCTCTGACTTTGATGTTGTCGGGACCTACCAGAGGAGCTGCTTTGCCTGTCATGGATCGGGTGCTGCCGGAGCTCCGCTAATCGGTGACACTGAAGCCTGGGAAGAAAGATTAGCTAAAGGTATGGACGAGGTAATGAAAAATGTAATGAATGGCTACAATACTATGCCGCCCAAGGGATTATGCTTTGAATGTGACGATGTTGCCTTACGCGCTATCGTTGATTACATGATAGATCCAGTTCAGTAGCGACTTTTCAATCCTCAACAAGTTCTTGTGCAAATGCTATCCTCAAAGGCCGCTTCATAGAAAAAATTTCTCCTAATGATAAAAGTCAAGTAATGGCTTTAAGGAAGAATTCTAGAGACTGATTTTGGACTTTCACATGGTCCTATTAATGGCCAATTGTCATTCCTAGCGTGGTGTTCCCTTCTTAATCTGCTATACAATTCTACCGGTAAGGGCTTCCAGGAAATCACATTGTTTACATGCTTTACTTTAATCATCAGTCAAGAAACAGATAAATCAACTCAACATTCGATACTATGATGCTTTTAAGGAATTAACTTCCAATGGAAATTTTACAAAGCATCAGGCTAATCTCATTTTTAAACACAGTTAATGTTGGGCAGAAGAAATAGGCCACGGCTGATGCTCTGGAAGCTAATATAAGTGCTATGGAGGGATTGATTATTCGTGAGGCGCGGATCCTCAATTTCCTTAGATTAGCTGAAGTAAGGGCATGATATTATTCATCATTCCGTCGATTGATAGCTTCTTTTTCAGTTTTCTGAAAAATTGTATATGTTCAGCATCAACAGACGGGGTTCTTAGAGTAACTGTTTGAAATTAAATTTGAACAAACTAAATTCACAGAGGAACCATCAGAACTCTGACTACAGTAGACTGAGATCCCTCAGATCATTTGGAAACATCTGCCTACCCCTTGAAATGCCTTTCTCGAGATGATTCTGGACCAGATTGTAATGAATAAGTCCAATGTAGAATCAATTTTCACTTTCGATGTAGCACAAGTTCTCTTTGTGAGTACTGCGTACTTCAAACAGGGAGCATTGCCACCAGAGCATCAATGTCTCTGCGGAATCATCTCTCTATAAGGTAGAGCATGCAAATACTCACAGTTACCGATTTTACCTGCCAATAATAACTGGTTAGTGTGCAATAAAGTTATAGCTGGGGTGAAATCAAACTCTCTGCCACATACCGTCAACTGAATCAGATTGGTGGTTCAGCCAAAGTAAGTCGCTTTTGAACCCCCAAAAGGAATGACTGAGCTTGACAGAAAATGACTGTTTTGAAAGAGACTGTTGACAATCACCTGTAAGATCAAGAAAGAGTTGAGCCCATCTCGAATGAGCTGGGTTGATCTCCAGCCAGGCAGAGTGCCAATTCTGACTTTGCCTTTCTTAATTCAAAAATATTCGCAGGAACACGATTCAGGACAACACATAACTGCGCTATCCACGATTCCAATCCTTCATGCAAAATATCAGAATTATACCTTTTGCTGAGCATAGTATGAGATAGTGCCAGTTTGCCCGGTTGTGCATGAAATCCCGGATCCACACTTACTCAGCATCTCAAGGCAGTGCAGAATCTTCCTCTCCATAGCTTGGTTTCTGCGTTGCACTGACCACGTTTTCACAAGATAATAGCACCCTTTAGTGAATAGCTGTCCGAAATGAAAAAGAGGTTTCAGTGAACAATTCAGCCGACGTACGCCCTCCCATTACTGACTACTTTGCTAACTGGAAACAGCGTGAAGCACTGGTTCAGGAAATGATACCGGTGATCGGACTACTCATCAGCCTACATAATGAGGGTGTCTTCATTAATGGCCGTC
>JAPORB010000148.1:0-8646 GCA_026710425.1 Gammaproteobacteria bacterium | reverse complement strand
AATGATACCGGTGATCGGTCGACTCTTCAGCCGACATAATGTGGGGGTCTTCATTTATGGCCGTCCTCTGCATAACCGATCGGTGACCTTCATCATGAAATCCCACCGGTTTGTCCGCCAGATTGAGCGTAACGAGATGTCCGAGTTTGAAACTCATCCAGTGTTGATGGCCATGGCCAAACTGGATTTGTGGAATGCACAAATTGACCTCGGCAAATTGACTGTCCAGTACATGCTGCATCTGGAAGCAGCAGGCGGCTCAGCAAAGGATGTGGAGACCTTTGTACGCCAGGAGCTTGGCTACCTAAATGGTGTCAAGGAAAAGCCGATCGACAAATGCCAGGATGTGGTGCTGTATGGGTTCGGTCGCATTGGCCGCCTAATGGCAAGATTGCTGATAGAACGGACCAGCACTGGTGAAGTCATGCGGCTGCGTGCCATTGTGGTTCGGCCGGGGCTGGAGGGTGACCTCAAAAAGCGTGCCGATCTTTTTACATCTGACTCCGTGCATGGTGCTTTCCAGGGAACTCTCCGCATTGATGAGGAAAAAAACTGCCTGATTGCTAATGGCAATGTGATCCAAGTGATCTATGCTGACTCTCCCGAGGACATTGATTATACCCGCCATGGTATCAATGATGCTTTGGTGATTGACAATACTGGTAACTGGCGGGACGAGACTGGGCTGGGCTTGCACCTAAAGTCCAGAGGGGTAGCCAAGGTGTTACTGACGGCACCGGGCAAAGGCGAGCTGAAAAACATAGTCTATGGCATCAATGATCATGAGATGTCGCCCGAAGACCGGATTATCACGGCAGCATCCTGTACCACCAATGCCATCGCACCGGTGCTGAAGGTGGTCAATGATGAGTACGGCATTGCACATGGACATATCGAAACCGTACATGCTTATACTAATGACCAAAATCTGATCGATAACTACCACAAAGGGGCTCGTCGGGGTCGCAGTGCGGCCCTGAATATGGTGCTGACTGAAACCGGCGCAGCCAATGCAGTGGTCAAGACAGTGCCGGAGTTGGCTGGCAAACTAACTGGCAATGCAGTGCGGGTACCTATCCCCAACGTATCCATGGCCATCATGACGCTGACCCTGGAACGAGCGACAACTCGCGAGCAGCTTAATGATTTTCTGCGCCAAATTGCCCTGCATTCCGAGTTGCAGAACCAGATAAGTTATACCGAGTCGGTTGATGCTGTATCCAGTGACTTTGTCGGTACCCGAGAAGCAGGAATTGTGGACTCCAGTGCCACCATTGTTAATGACAAGCATTGCGTTTTGTATCTTTGGTATGACAATGAGTTTGGATACTGTTGCCAGGTGGGACGCATGGTCTACAAGATGGCCGGGGTCAGCTTTCAGCGTTATCCACCGACAGGCTGAATGAACTTGTTGGTTTATTTACCCATCCAATAGCCACTGTTACTTGATGACAGTTTGGCTTCGCTTCGTTGTGCCCGTTAAAGCAACTAGGACATAGCTTGATGCATGTAGTAAGCAAGCCAGTTCTCAAACTGCGTTTTCTAATTCTGCCCGCATTGCTGGCAACAGCACTGGTTCTGACCATCGGCAGGGACGATAGTAGCAGGCTGGAGTCTCTGGACGGGTATACCATGGGTACCCGCTACCATCTACAGCTGGCAGGAGTTCCTGAAGGGCTCAGCCGAGAATCGCTGGTCACAGAAATTGATGACCTACTGCGGTATCTTGACCGCGAAGTGTTTTCCACCTATGTGCAAGAGTCAGAGTTATCACGTTTCAATCGCCACCCTGTGGGTTCGGCATTCGCTGCCTCGCCCGAACTCTTGGAGGTCATGTCCCTGGCACTGGAGATAGCAGCAAACACGGATGGAGCCTTTGACCCTACGATCGGGGCATTGGTCGATCTTTGGGGTTTTGGTCCTGGCAGGAATCAGGGCAAAGGAATCGTGCCGTCCACCACCGAAATTCAGTCGCTGCTGGCCAATACCAGCTTTCAGCATCTTCTCTTCGAGAGTGCCGCAGGTAATCTGCGAAAAACTCGGGACCTGAAGATTGACCTCAGTGGCATTGCCAAGGGCTATGCGGTTGATGTGCTGGGCAGCTATCTGGATGGGTTGGGAGTTGAAAATTACTTTCTGGATATTGGTGGTGAGCTTAAAATGAAAGGAAACAAGCCTGGTCAAAAGGGCTGGGTTCCAGCTATTGAGGCACCCGAGAACGGTACCTCGGCAGTCTACGAGATTCTTTTCAGCCGCGGTGAAACATTGGCATTGGCCGGTTCGGGGGATTACCGAAATTACTTCGAGGCTGATGGGGAACGCTATTCTCATGAAATTGACCCACGCAACGGCCAACCGGTCAGCCATGGTCTGGTCGCAGTCTATGTGATTGATGCATCCGCAGCCCGTGCTGATGCCTTGGCCACCGCCTATATGATTATGGGCTTGAGTAAGGCATGCAGTCATGCAGCCCAAATTGGCCAGGCAGCCTATTTTATTGTCAACACCGACCCGGGGTTTGCGGACTACACTACGGATGCATTCGCACGATACCTTGAAGAACCTGCCACCAATGGCCCCTAAAGCACTACCAGACTGTTAGGTCGCAAAATACTAGGGTGCCTAGATTCTGGCATTAGGAACGCTTACAAGAATTGAAGGTTAAATCGCTTGAATTATGTAGGCATTCCGTGTAAAGTCTGCGGCGCTTTCGGCGGGCCGGAATGGCGGGAATTTTCCGCCAATATTTTGACGACAAGTCAAGCTTCTGTCGACAATTTTATAATTGCGATTTCGCCACATATCCTAAAATAAAAATTGGCATGACCGCAGTTTTGTGGCTGAAGCTTTTCTTTTGTGCTTCGACGTTTTTGATTGGTTTTACTGGAGTTAGGCTTGGAAACCGCAACAACCATGATTGATGGCCTGAGGCCATTTCTAATTTACACGGCTGCCGTTCTGACCGTAGTGCTCACCATGCTGGGTCTATCCTTTTTTCTTGGTCAGCGCATTCGGCGGCAGTATAAAGAAACTCCATTTGAGTCCGGCATTATTTCGGTAGGCAGTGCCCAATTTCGTGTCTCGGTTCATTTTTATCTGACAGCCATCCTGTTCATTATCTTTGATCTGGAAGTGGTGTTTCTGTTTGCCTGGGCGGTGGCGGTGGAACAAGCTGGTTGGCCGGGATTTATCGAAATTAGTGTATTCATCTTTATCCTCGTTGTCGCTTTATTTTATCTCTGGCGAATAGGAGCCCTCGACTGGCGCACCGAAACCCAGAGGCGTGAACTGAAGTCTATTTCCGGACCGGGCGGTGTGGTAAATCGCAAGGAATTCAAGCTATGAACTGGGAATTGCAACCAGTCAATGAAGCAGCCTCGCCCCAGCCCGGTGGCAACGCGGTAGATGAGTTCATCCGCCGCAATGTGATGATGGCCAAATTGGAGGATATGGTGGCTTGGGGTCGCAAGAACTCCGTCTGGCCCTTCAACTTCGGTCTCTCCTGCTGCTATGTGGAAATGGCTACTGCCTTCACAGCTCGCCATGATCTGGCGCGTTTTGGTGCCGAGGTAATTCGTGGTACACCGCGTCAGGCCGATATGATCGTGATAGCCGGAACAGTGTTTCGCAAAATGGCTCCAGTGGTGCGCTTGCTTTACGATCAGTTACTGGAACCCAAATGGGTGATTTCGATGGGTTCCTGTGCCAACTCCGGGGGTATGTACGACATTTATTCCGTGGTACAGGGCGTGGACAAGTTTCTTCCTGTGGATGTGTATGTGTCCGGATGTCCGCCACGACCCGAGGCCTTGTTGCAGGGTCTTGTCCTACTTCAGGAATCCATTGGCCGACAGCGTCGTCCATTAAGTTGGATGATCAATGATCAGGGCATTATTCAAAAAGAGGGCAACCCCGTGCAGCGGGAAGTGCGTCATGATGGGCGTATCGCTGCCACCGAACTGCGGACTCCAGACGAGGTTTAACGGAGATAACCGGATTCGGATAGCGCAAATAATGAATAACCAGCTGCTGGAGCAATATCTCCATGCAGCCAGGTTGACTTATTCTGTCCCACGATTAACGACTACTTCCCAATATTGTGATGCAAGCCGCCGAACAGATCAGCATGCCCGTTGCACCTCAAAATGTGTTGCTTGAACAGCTGCGCCGTGAATTTGGCGACCGAGTACTGGCCGAGCAGTCCACTTGTGATCAAATCCCCACACTATGGATTGATCGAGCAAATATCAGGTCTGTGTTGAAGTTCCTTAGGGACGAAACCTCTCCACAGTTTGAAATGATGCTGGATATTACAGCTATAGATGAACGGCTACGGGTGAATCGGGAAGGGCAACCGACAGCAGAATTCACTGTGGTGTACCATCTAATGTCGTTTAGCGGCAACAGTGACTGCCGGGTCAAGGTGCCGTTAATGGATAGGGATCTGCGTTTGCCCAGCATTGTCGAGCTGTGGCCCTCTGCCAATTGGTATGAGCGGGAAACCTGGGATATGTTCGGCATTGAATTCGATGACCATCCCAATCTGTACCGTCTGGTACTACCGCCCACCTGGGAAGGCCATGCCTTGAGAAAGGAGCATCCTGCGCGTGCCACCGAGATGGAACCGTTTTCACTGGATGATGAAAAGGAAGCCTATGAGCAGGAGGCTTTGCTGTTCAAACCCGAGCAATGGGGCATGCAACGCAAATCCGATACTTCAGAGTTCATGTTTTTAAATCTCGGGCCAAATCATCCCTCGGTGCATGGTGCGTTTCGTATTGCGCTACAACTGGACGGTGAGATTCTGGTGGATGCGGTTCCAGACATTGGCTATCACCACCGGGGTGCCGAAAAAATGGGGGAAAGACAGTCATGGCACACTTTCATTCCCTATACTGATCGTATCGATTACCTCGGTGGGGTGATGAACAACCTACCGTATGTGATGGCTGTCGAGAAAATGGCGGGGATCAAGGTTCCGGCTCGGGCGCAGACCATTCGCGTGATGCTGGCTGAGATGTTTCGCATATGCTCCCATTTGTTGTTCTACGGCACTTTTGCCCAAGATGTGGGGCAGCTCTCACCGATTTTCTACATGTTTGTGGAGCGAGAGCGTATCTTTAATATTATTGAGTCTATCTGTGGTGCACGCATGCATCCGGGTTGGCTCCGCATTGGCGGTGTGGCCCAGGACCTGCCTCAGGGCTGGCAACATCGGGTCAAGGAGTTACTCGACTTCATGCCTCCGCGCATTGATGAATACGATTCAATGGTAATGAACAACGGCATAGTCAAACGCCGCACGCAGGGGGTGGGAGTCTATAGCACCGCACAGGCTTTTGACTGGGCGGTAACCGGGCCGGGTCTACGAGCTACCGGACTGGAATGGGATTTTCGCAAGAATAGGCCTTACAGTGGCTATGACAATTTCGATTTCGATGTGCCCATTGCCGTGAACGGCGATTGTTATGACCGCTGTGCAGTGCGGGTGGAGGAGATGCGCCAGAGCCTGCGTATTATCAAGCAGTGTCTGGACAACATGCCGGGAGGTGACTATAAGGCCGATCATCCCCTGACCACACCGCCACGCAAGGAAAAGACGTTGCAGGACATAGAGACCCTGATTAATCATTTTCTGACAGTGAGCTGGGGACCAGTTATTCCGCCAAACGAGGTAACCGTTGCCATTGAGGCCACCAAAGGAATCAACAGTTATTATCTGGTAAGTGATGGCAACACAACGTCCTATCGGACGCGTATTCGCACCCCTTCCTTTGCTCACCTGCAGATGATTCCGGAGATAAGCCGAGGATTTATGGTGTCTGACCTCATTGCCATCATCGC
Organism: Gammaproteobacteria bacterium; assembly: GCA_026710425.1. Taxonomy (GTDB): domain Bacteria; phylum Pseudomonadota; class Gammaproteobacteria; order Pseudomonadales; family Pseudohongiellaceae; genus UBA9145. The sequence goes on along the minus strand of JAPORB010000148.1, from coordinate 2,802 downwards.
CAGCATTGATTTTGTAATGGCAGATGTGGACCGTTAGTAATAATTAATTGATTTTATGGTTATAACGGAAAAGGAACAGCTGCATATCTGTAACGACAGTGCTGTGCAAAACAACAGGATAGAAATCCTGATGCCAGTACCGGCAAACCGTAATTGAAAAGGGGCAGCACATGTTGCCCAAACACAAGGAACACAGAGTCGTAAAGTACATATTAGGTACTGGCATCAGAAGCTAAAGAGCAGATCGTGGAAGATATACTAATTGCCAGCAGTTCCCAGCAGCCGCGTCAACTCAGCGCAGAGGAAATTGCCGAGATTGAGCATGAGAAAACTCTTTATCCCGATAACAAGGCAGTAGGGCTGGAAGCACTCAAGATTGTGCAGAAACACCAGGGATGGGTATCAGACGAATCACTGCTGGCCATTGCCCGCTATTTGGATTTGTCGGTGGCCGATTTGGAAGGTGTCGCCACTTTTTTCAATCTGGTGTACCGCCAGCCAGTTGGCAAAAATGTGATTTTATTCTGCAACAGCGTGAGTTGCTGGATTATGGGCTGTGAGGGAGTCCGCTCCCATATTAATAAAACGCTGGGTGTGGATTTTGGCCAGACCACCGAGGACAACGAGTTCACTTTCATTCCCGTGCCCTGTCTCGGCGACTGTGACCGAGCTCCAGTAATGATGGTGGGAGAGGATCTACATCGCAATCTCACCAATGACAAGGTGGATACTATTGTTGCCTCTTATCGAGCGGAGCACCAGGAATAGGCATTCGTTAGGCCAGAATAATCAACACTGAAACTGATTTCAGATAGGTGTAAACAGTAAATCTCTGTAATTAACAGTACATTCTAATCTGCAGCTGTAGATCAGATTGAATATAAACGGAACCATCGTGGTAGAAAATCCCTTAACCAAAAACATCGATATGACGCGTCCGCCACTAGTACTGGCAGACTATGTGTCGAATGATGGCTATCAGTCACTGCACAAGATTGCAGGGGGTATGGAGCCTGAGGCTGTGCTTGAAATGGTCAAGGATTCCGGTCTTAAGGGGCGAGGTGGTGCTGGCTTTCCCACTGGACTGAAGTGGAGCTTTGTACCCCGGGGCGAGGATTCTCCCCGACAAAAATACCTCGTAGTGAATGCAGATGAAATGGAACCGGGTACATTTAAGGATCGACTTCTAATGGAGGGTGATCCGCATCTGTTATTGGAAGGCATGCTGATCGCTGCCTTTGCAATTGGAGCCAGCAAGGCTTATATCTTTTTACGCGGTGAATATACGCAATCGTTTATGACTTTGAGCAAGGCCATCAACGAAGCTCGAGACAAGGGTTATCTGGGAAGGAATATTCTCAACATGGGATTTGACCTGGATATTATTCTGCACACCAGTGCTGGACGCTATATCTGCGGTGAGGAAACTGCTCTGCTCAATGCGCTGGAGGGCAAGCGGGCCAACCCGAGAGCAAAACCTCCTTTTCCTCAGGTCAGCGGACTTTGGGGCAAACCGACCATCGTCAACAATGTTGAAACCATCTGTAACCTTCCTGGCATCCTTACCTATGGTGTTGAGTGGTATCACAAACTGACCAAAGGAAAAGATCATGGCACCAAACTGTTTGGGGTTAGCGGCAAAGTTAAGAATCCCGGTTGCTGGGAGATGCCACTGGGGCTAACAATACGGGAGCTGCTGGAAGACAGGGCTGGCGGAATGCAGGATGGCTTGGGGCTGCGCGCTTTCCTGCCCGGGGGCGGTTCTACTGACTTTATGTTGCCGGAGCATCTGGATCTACCTCTGGACTATGAAGACATTGGCAAGGCAGGCAGCCGTCTTGCCACCGGGACCATGATAGTGCTGGATGACCAAACTTGCCCGGTCGGCATGGTGGGCAATCTAATGACTTTCTTTAGTCATGAGTCTTGCGGTTTCTGCACACCCTGCCGTGATGGACTGCCTTGGGTGGATGCCATTTTCCGTGATCTGGAGAGTGGCAAGGGCAAAGAAAGTGATCTGGAGGTTTTGCGGGAACATGTTGACTACATGGGGCCGGGTCGTACTTTCTGTGCCTTGGCTCCTGGAGCGACTGCACCACTGGGCAGTGGTCTGAAATATTTTGAGGAAGATTTTAAGGAACATATCGCAAAGCAGCGTTGCCCATATCGACATTAATAACTACAGACTACGATTAAACATAAGAAAAAGACTGTACGGTAAACTACTAATCGGTATAGAATTAATTTGAGGAAACTCTCCATAGAATGAACAATGCAACTGAAGGTGGTTGTTGCAGGAAAACGGAACCGGATTGTTAAAAACCATGGCAAAGACAGAAACTCAGGCAAAGGCACAGGCCAGCATAGTGGTTGACGGGAAGCACTATGCAGTGAACCCCGACAACAATCTATTGCAGGAATGCCTGTCCAAGGGGCTGGATCTGCCTTATTTTTGCTGGCATCCCTGCATGGGTTCGGTGGGGGCCTGTCGTCAGTGTGCGGTAAAGCAGTACCGGAATGAAGATGACACCACTGGCATGCTAGTCATGGCTTGTATGACTCCAGCGGCTGACGGTACCCGGATCTCCATCATGGATAGCCAGGCCCGGCAAATGCGGGAGCGGGTCATAGAGAGCCTGATGATCAGTCACCCCCATGATTGTCCGGTCTGTGAGGAAGGTGGCGAGTGTCATCTGCAGGATATGACTCTGATGTCGGGCCACAACTACCGCCGCTATGACAAGCAAAAACGTACTCACCGTAACCAGTATCTGGGACCATTCATTAACCATGAAATGAATC
>JAPORB010000177.1 GCA_026710425.1 Gammaproteobacteria bacterium | reverse complement strand
TTAGACGAAGGACTTGCCCCAATTCTCCTTTCAAATTGATTTTACCTGTTTTTATTTTTTAAGTCATTGTAATTACTAAGAAATAATAATGAAAAGTCCTGCCCCTGCGCGACAGTCATCGCGATTGATTAGCCGACTGAATCGAAGCCTTATGCCTTCCCTGGGGGTTATGGTACTTCTGATGGTTACTGCCCAGGCACTGGCCCATGATATCCCGTCACGGGTGTCGGTTAATATTTTTGTCAAACCTGAGGGCAGTCAGCTCAGTGCCTTGTTGCGAGTGCCCATGGATGCCTTCGGTGAGATTGTGTTTCCAGTCCGCGGGCCTGGGTATCTGAGATTCTCTGATGCCGATGATGCATTACAGGACGCAGCCCGAGTCTACATCACTGAATCCCTTCATTTTTACGAAAACGGCATTGAACTTACTGAAAAGGAACTTATGGCAACTCGGGTTTCTTTGCCTTCCAGCAGGGCGTTTGTAGACTACGAGTCGGCACTGGAGAATGTGTTGAGTCCACCCTTGGAGGACACTGTCAATCTGTACTATCGCCAAGGTATGCTTGATGTGCTGGTCACTTATCCAATCCAGTCAGAGGACTCGGATTTTTCGGTAAATCCCGAGTTGGGCACATTATCTGATGAGACCACCACCGTACTGCGATTTCTATTACCAAATGGTGCGGAACGTGCCTTTAACTATGCAGGTAACCCCGGCTTGGTGGAACTGGATCCGCGCTGGTACCAAGCCGGATTACGCTTTGTTGGCATGGGCTTTGATCACATCCTGGAAGGGATAGATCATCTATTATTCCTGTTCTGCCTGGTCGTACCTCTGCGCAGACTACGGGCACTAATTCCGGTCATAACCTCCTTCACCACCGCCCATTCGATCACTCTAATCAGTTCGGCTTTTGGCATGGCCCCAAACGTGCTGTGGTTTCCTCCGCTCATTGAAACTCTGATTGCTCTATCCATTGTGTATATGGCCTTCGAAAATATTGTTGGAGCCAAAACAGAACACCGCTGGATGGTGACCTTCGGATTTGGTCTAGTGCATGGCTTTGGCTTTTCTTTCCTCTTCAGCGAGACACTGCAATTTGCTGGTGGCCATTTATTTTCCTCATTGCTTGCCTTCAATATTGGTGTGGAACTGGGACAGATTCTGGTATTGATTCTAGTGATTCCAGTTCTTAATATTTTGTTCAAATACTTGATTGATGAGAAGGTGGGCGGTATTTTGCTATCGGCACTGTTGGCGCACAGTGCGTGGCACTGGATGCTTGATCGGGGTGCCCAGCTGTTCCAGTACCAGTATCAGTGGCCAGTCGTTGATGCTTTGTTCTTGTCGGCCCTGATTCGGTGGGGCATGCTACTGATCGTAATCGCTACGGTGTTGTGGGTGATGTATGAACTGTTCCGCCGCCTGTCATTAATTGAAAGTTTCTCAGGTTACAGGTCTGAACAGAATCAGCCGGTCAGAGGGTAATTACTGAGAATGCTCGCAGGAGAGCCGATGCATAAGCGGATTGTCTGACGTACCAGTCCAATATTGGCTAGACAAATGCGAGGAGCAGTTCTCGGCAGGGGCGAAAGTTGATAGCGTCGGGTTGATGATAAGAGTATTGAGAGAAATTGGCCTGCCAATCCCAAGCTTGCTAAGATTCGGCACTATGATTTGTATCCAGCGGTCTGGTTTAATGCGGTGATTTAACAGCGGCATCTGTAAACCACAAGCAAAGTAATAGAACAAAAACAACAGCAGAGTAGGGAGCATTGCCATGTCCTCAATCTTCATTGTCCTCTTTGGACTGGTCGGATTTACCTTTGGATGGTTTATCTATTCGAAGTTTATCGCTGAGAGGATATATCGGCTTGATCCTAACTTCGAAACACCGGCCCACCGGTTTGAGGATGGTGTCGACTATGTTCCTACCAATAAATTCGTATTGTGGGGGTCACATTTCACCGCTGTAGCGGGTGCCGCACCCATTGTGGGACCAGCAATTGCGGTGTATTGGGGATGGCTGCCAGCCCTGCTCTGGGTCACCTTCGGTTCGATTTTCTTCGCCGGAGTGCATGATTTCGGTGCCTTGTGGGCAAGCAATCGCCACGATGCAAGGTCCATCGGTGCCCTGTCGGAAACCATCGTTGGTCCTCGCGTACGATCCGTGCTGATGATAGTCATCTTCCTACTGTTGGTGTTGGTCAATGCCATGTTTGCGACCATCATCGCTGATGAAATGATTGTCTACCCCGAGTCGGTGTTTCCAGCCTGGGCGGCAATCCCCGTGGCAGTAGGGGTGGGGGTGTTGATTCGCCGAAAAACCAATTTGCTTATGATTTCGATTGTCGGAGTCGGAATTCTTTATTTCACCATTTATGTCGGTGGCCAGATGCCGCTGGCATTACCGGGTGATATTTTTGGCCTGGGCGGTCATGGTAACTGGATCATACTTCTCTATATCTATGCCGGAATTGCTTCAATGTTACCCGTGTGGTTGCTATTGCAGCCCCGTGATTACATCAACGGTGCGCAACTAGTGCTCGGTCTGTTCGTGCTTTACTCTGCCGTGTTACTTACCATGCCTGATGTGGCCGCACCTATGATCAATGATGTGGCTGAAGGTACTCCACCCATTTTTCCCATTCTTTTCGTAACCATTGCCTGTGGAGCACTGTCTGGATTTCACGGTATTGTGTCCTCCGGGACCAGTGCAAAACAGCTTAACAACGAGGAAGATGCACGCTTCGTAGGCTATCTAGGCGCGCTCGGTGAGGGGTCACTAGCACTGATTACGATTGTTGCAGTAACCGGCTCGCTTTACGCAGCCACGGCAGCAGGTGGATGGCATGAGCTGTATCCCACCATCACCGGCGGTCCCTCCGCTGGAGGCTTTATCAGTGGGGGTGCCTTGCTAATCTCGGAAGGTTGGGGAATCTCTAATACTTTTGCCCAAACCATGTTGGCGGTGATGGTGGTACTCTTTGCCGGGACCACCATGGATGCCGGTCTGCGATTGACCCGCTACATTATTCAAGAGTGGGGGAATATCTATAATATTGAGCCGCTGAAGAGTAATTATGTCTCAACCTTTGTAGCCGTAGGAGCCTGTTTGCTTTTGGCTTTCGGTGTCTCCAACGGCAACTATCCGGGTGATGGCGGCACTTTGATCTGGCCCGTTTTTGGTGCCACCAACCAGATTCTGGCCAGTATGACTCTGATCGTTATATCAGTCTATTTGATCAAGTTGGGACGGCAGACAATTTATCTGGTTTTGCCCCTGGCCTTTATTTTGGTGATGGCCTCATGGGCCGGAATTTGGTATGTCATGGACTACATTGAACGCGGTCAGTGGATACTGGTAATCATTCAGGTCGCCGTGATGGTTTCTTCAATCTTCATTGTGCTGGAGGCTTGGTCTGCGATGCAGAGACTGCGCCGGGAAAATAGTGCCGGGGGCGAGGATCAGTCGGTCGCCTCCAAGCAATGAGTATGGTTTGATCTTTCGGTGACGTTTCTTTCCAAGCACTCGTATTTCCATGTTCTCAAACTCAAGCCTTTGCGATATTGCAGGATAAATTCAGATGTCCTGATCTTGACAATTTTCCTGTCAGCTTGTTCGAAAACCTCTATCGGGTCGTATATGCTTTAAAGCTTCAGGATGTTGAATTAGCAATTTCTACTAGCCTGGTATCCTTGAATAGTTCTCCATGGACAAGCTACTGTTGGAGCAAAGCCTATCTGAGGCGATTCGGTCATCACTGCATGAAATTCATGTTCATGATCTGGTGGATTCTACCAACTTGCAAGCCCTTCGCCTACTGGAGTCTGGTGTCAGGGACAACCACCTTATCGTTGCAAATGCGCAATCCTCAGGTCGAGGTCGACGAGGCCGCAACTGGCTAAGCCCGGCATATAGCGGACTCTACATGAGTCTTCTTTATTTTTTTCCTGCCACTAGATTACATGCAAAGGGGGCAGACAATACTCACCCTTATCAGGGCTTGAGTCTGGTCACGGCTCTCAGTGTCTTTGACGCTTTACGTGATTTTTGTCCAGACTCACTCGGATTGAAATGGCCAAATGATGTACTGGTGGACCACAGAAAGCTGGCGGGCATTCTTCTGGAGATCCGGACAATAACAGACTGCTTTCCGGTGGTCATTGGGATTGGTGTTAACCTAAACCTGAGTCCGTCACAGCGTTCCAAAATTGACCGACCAGTCAGTGCTCTGAATGAATGGAGCGATCCTCTTCCGGCGAGCGAGATGTTGGCTGGCCAGATCATGTCCTTGTTGCTAACTAATATTGAACATTATCTGCGAGACGGCTTTGCACCGTTTCGGACATGCTGGAACAGCCGCGATATTTACCTTGGAACCGAGGTAACAATCGATAATGACAGGCAGCAACTGGTTGGGAAATCAATGGGAGTCGATACAAACGGTGCACTCTTGCTACAAACCTCTGACGGCGAAGAGCGTATCAGTGGCGGGGAGGTATTTCCTAGCTTGCGTAGCGCAGCCGGGGTTGTTCAGCAGTGATACTGGAGCTGGACATTGGCAATTCCCAAATTAAATGGCGTCTGCTTTCGACAGATCAGACAGGGATCGCAAATTCTGTGGAGGACTGTTGCGAGGCTTTTGAGACCCTGCCAATACCACATTTGGTTAGACTTGCCAGCGTGCGGTATGACAATAGCGTTAGCCGTCTGGCGGAATGGACTGATGCACATTGGTCGATTCGCCCTCTAGTTGCTGTGGTAACCAGTGAATGCGGTGGTGTCATCAACAGTTACGCAGAACCACATCGCCTGGGTGTGGATCGTTGGCTTGCCATTCTCTCCGCGTATCAGCGGGTTCACTCTGCCTGTGTGATTGTGGACAGTGGTACAGCAATCACTATTGATGCCCTGGACAGCAAGGGTCGACACCGGGGCGGCTATATTGTTCCAGGATTTTCTCTGGCCATTGACAGCCTGGAAACCAAAACTGGTATCCGGCTAAAGAGCAGGAATTTTCAGCAGCTATCGGGGCTGGGAACCAGCACGGAGCAAGCTGTGTTGCAGGGAATTCTGAATCAGGTTGTTGCTCTGATCGAAAAGGTGGTAGCTGGTCTTAACAAAAAAGAAAACACCATTCCCGTTTTGCTTAGTGGTGGCAATGCGACCCTTTTGCAAGGGTCTCTGCGCAAGTCGGGACTAGATCGACTGGAAGTTTGTCCCTCTCTGGTGCTCGATGGTTTGGCCTTGGTTAAGCTTGAGAAATTTGCTTGACCCATCATGAGGACATAAACTCAAGGTCTAGTTCCTCACCAATTCAATCAAGGTCCGTTTCTACCTCTGTGCTGCGCAATGGGTATGCATGAGGCTTGGCAATGAGAGGTAGCCTGCACTTATCGATGGGAAAATATGCTGCTATTGAACTGAAAGGTGTATGCAGCTTTTGTCCTGAAGCTGGCTCAAATGGTTTGTATTTTCATCGTGATTTTAATTGTAAAAAATTGCAGGCATTAGCGGAGTCGGTGACTAATGAATAGGTTAGATTGGTTGCTGGAATTGGTTATGAATTGCGATAACTCTGGAGTAGAGTTCATTTGGGATGAAGTTCGCCCAGAACAACTGGCAAGTTAACTCCTAGCGTTGGCAAATTTTGGTGGTGGAATAGTTCTGTTTAGCGTTGAAGGTGATGGCACCATTAGTGAGATTAAGCGGAGCGATGTTGGGCAATGGGTCAAGAACACTGTTCTTGGTTAATACATTCATCCAATGATCATTCCCTACCAAGAAGAGTTGCTTGTTGACTTAAAACATCGGGTATTCGTTATTATTGTGAGTTCAGGGGGGTGTAGCAAAGCCTCATGTGTTGTGAGATGAAAACAGGGAAGATTGATATATCCGAGTTGGTAGCACTTTCTGATTAGTGACGAGGGAGCAACAAGCCAAGCTGCACTCTTTTGCGACATGCTACATAC
>JAPORB010000118.1 GCA_026710425.1 Gammaproteobacteria bacterium | reverse complement strand
GAAACTGAACAGCAATTACCGTTATGTTCCGGTCATGCTTTGCACGAAATCCTGCGGTGCGGAACCACAAGGTCAATCGGCTGTAACTGCTACCCGTCTATAGTCAAACCGGATAATTGCCTTATTGTGCAAGTCGAAGGATCAATGACGGCTTAATGCGCAATGCCTCTTAATCCCAATCTCGAAACTTGAGCAGAAATCCGGATTCATTTGCTAACCAGATATGCAATCTCCGTGGTCGAAAGTGAATTGATGCCTAGATTCAGAGGTGCCAGTTGCAGCAGACCCCGGCATCAAACCTGTTACTCAAATCTAGGCAAAATTTGTATTGGTTTTGACTGTAGGACCAATTCTGCATCTGTTGCCAGCCCGGTCAATACCATAGTTCCAACTCCCAGATTCGGCAGTTTCTACTTGCAGATTTCAGTTTGAGATTTCACATTGTCAGCTGTTTACATGCTGAAGCTACGATTCAGTAAATAGGAAACTGTTGACCATGACGTTTGAAATTTGACACAAAAGCGATATGCAGGTAAAGTAATAATAGGTTTTGAATGGTCCCCTTGCCCAGATGGCGGAATTGGTAGACGCGCTAGCTTCAGGTGCTAGTGATCGCAAGATCGTGGGAGTTCAAGTCTCCCTCTGGGCACCAACATCCCCCTCAAGATCTTTGTAATGCCTTGCAGATCAAGGTGTCGCAATAGATTTTGTATGATTGTGTCCTGGCCTAATCGTTTTGACAAACTATGCGTTCCTTTTGATTCAGTTGAATGCGAACCAGGCAAGCGATTAGAACATGACTTTTTGAAAACTTTTCCCGCGCTCGGGCAAATCAAAATTAGTTAGTCAAGGCAAGAAGGCGATCGCAAGCGATTACAAATAGTTGGAACAATCAGAGACATGAACATGGCGCAGTCGGGGCCATATTTATTCTGTGCTTTTATGCATTCTGGTGTGAGTAGCGATTCATCTTTTCCTTCGTGACCGATCCCTTTCCAGCTGCCGCCTTAGTCACAGATAAGAGCTGATTGATCAACTCCGGTTATTATCAGTTTCCTAGGTTTTATTGACGAATTTGCCATTGAGAGTGAGTCTATGAACACATGTAAGCATGCGGTCCAGGATGGCATCCGCAGCTGAATAATATCCCATTTCGTAAATTTTTTGGTGGACCCAGACTAACTCGTGAAGTGTAGCCTGATCAAAGTCCTGACAGGAATAAAGGATAACCACCAATTTCCACAGTTATGTAAAGCTTATAATTATGTGATTTTTTCTCTGACCATTGATTTTGCTGGTACAGCTGTTGGTTCAGATACATATAAAAGTGATCTTTACATAAGTTCGTGAACTTGATGCCATCAATAATCAGCAGAGAGGAATCTTCGTATGTCTAAAGTGAAGCAGATAATCTCTGGATGTTTTAGAAGCCTTGGAATAGCTGAGGCATACTGCCGAATATCAAGTTACATAAAATCCGTAGCAATGCAAGATACCAATCCTATGGAAACAATCCGAATAGCACTCAAAGGTGAAACTGCACAACGCGTCAAATTCAAGAAGTTGTTATATCCCGCCTGTCAAAGGTCGAATAATTACCCAAAATTCGTTAAGTGATAAATTCTCTAGATGCAGTCATTATCTTGTATGTTAATTGATCAAGGAAACCTCTGATCCAGAATGAAGTTCAAAATTCATATCTGAGTCAACATTGATTAACGCAGACTGTCAATGGCCAGTGTTGTCGAGAGATCTGAACTGTAAGGTTTCTTATGGCCCCACATGGCAAGGTGGGCCATGCCAGCCCCCCTATGGCAACTTTTGGACTTGATTCCGATCTGCCCGCTGGCAATTTTGGCGACAGGGAGCTCATTTCGGTCGGGATAACAATACAATGAAGGAGTTTTGTAGTTGAGGGTTGTTGATCGTACAGGGGTTATCCCTAAGCTATGGCTTTGACAGGAGTGGTCAGGAAAGGTCAAGCCGGATGACTACTCGGTATCAGCAAGAGGAATGGTACCGATCAGTGAGCGCATCTGTTCAGGCTGGCCGACCTGTTTAGCAGTAGGTCAGCTAACGGACCAGCAAGGCAAGCAGCAATTTAATCTGCAAATCATCCAGACGATCACCAAAGGCCGGCATGATGCCAAACCTTCCCTCGCGCAAGGTAGTTTTCAGTGTCTCAAGGTCACCCCCATAGAGCCAAATGTCATCGGAGATTCGAGGCGCACCCAGCAAGATGTTGCCATCTCCCTCAAGCCCATGACAGGCAACACAGTACTGATCATAAGCGACCTTGCCAGGATGATTTTCACTGTTCTGTTGACCCAGTACCAAAATATACTCTGCCACCTGCTCAATTCCCTGTTCGCCAAGAACATCTTTCCAAGCAATCATTTGTGCTCGTCTGCCTCCCCGGATAGACAGCTCTATCTGTTCAACGGAGGATCCCCACTGCCAGTCTATGTCTTGCAAGTTGGGAAACAGAGCGGCTTGACCCCTGCCATCCGAGCCATGGCAGTCGGCACACTCCCTGGCAAAGATGCGCTCAGCCGTAGCTATAAGCTGCGGTTCGTTCTGTATTTCCAACAGGCTTAAGTTTGAAATTCTTTCTCTCTCCTCAGCAAAGTTGGCCTCAAAGTTCTCATAACTTTCCGCCATACGACTACCCAGTGACCAGTTCAGCATGCCGGTCCAGCCACCAAGACCGGGATAAAGCATTAGGTAAGTCAATGTGAAAACCAGTGAGGCAAACAACAGCCAGAACCACCACATCGGTGGAGCTTTCGACCCTTCTTTCAGATCATTGTCCCAAACCGGGTCTATCTCGGTTTGCGCTTCAGCATCTGCCGAAAAATACAGGCTGTAAGTCAACCAAGCCATCGCTGCCAGCGACACTATCGTGACCACCATAATCCAGCCACTCCAGAATCCTGAGGGCAAATCAGCCATGCTCTTCCTCATCCTGCAATGGAATCATGGCCGTTTCCCTAATCTCCTTGTCATTACTGCGGTTGCCGGCCCAGATGGCCAAGCCCACCATGAATGCCATCACCAACATATCCCCTGCGAAAATAAACCAAGTCATTGCATTACTTCCTCGCTGTAGCCCAAGCCCAGCATCTGCAGGTAGGCGATAAGTGCCTGCATCTCTGTCAACCCTGCCAGATCTGACTCGGCATTGGCCATGTCTTGTTCGGTATAGGGATGACCCAGCAAGACTAAAGTTCGCAACTTGGCCGTGATGTTACCTGTAGCACTGGCGGGTGTGGAATCCAGCCAGGGATAGGCTGGCATAATGCTGTTGGGTATCACGGCCCGCGGATTAATCAGATGTATCCGGTGCCAGTCATCGGAAAATTTACCACCAATGCGATGCAAATCGGGGCCAGTGCGTTTTGACCCCCATAGAAACGGACGATCATAAACAAATTCATCTGCTCTAGAATAAGGCCCATAGCGTTCCAGCTCGGCCACCAAGGGTCGTACCTGCTGCGTATGACAGACATGGCAACCTTCCCTAATGTAAATATCACGCCCGGTCAGCTCGACGGCAGAGTAAAGGCGGGTATTCTCGGTTGCTATTGCCAAGCTTTCCTGATTCAGTACCGGCAGCAACTGCACTAGGCCGCCAATTGCCGAAACAAAAAGGATGCCAAAAATAAGCAGCCCAGTATTTTCCTCAATCTTTCTGTGAAGACTCAGACCGCTCATGAAGCCACCGCAAAAGCCGGATTAACTGGTGGGGCTGTAACCCGGACCGGAAGCTGTCCCTTAAGTGTCATGAACAGATTGTAGGCCATCAGCACGGTGCCAAACAGGAAGATTACACCGGCCACCAGCCGCAGTAGGTAATAGGGTGCCATGCTGGCCATCACCTCCTTGAAGCTGAAGCTGAGTTCGCCAATCTGGTCGACACTTAACCACAGCAAGCCCTGAGAGACACCAGCGGCCCACATAGCCATGATGTATAGCATGGTCCCCGCCAATGCCAGCCAGAAATGGAGATGTGCAAGTTGTGAGCTGTAGAGTTCTCGACCTGCCAGGCGTGGCACCATAAAGTAAAAGGTGCCGTAAGTGATCATGGCATTCCAGCCCAGGGCCCCGGAATGAACATGACCGATAGTCCAGTCTGTGAAGTGACTCACCACATTCACACTGCGCAGGGACATCATGGGACCCTCGAAGGTGGCCAGGCCATAAAATGCCAGTGAAAGGACTATAAATTTAAGGGCGGGGTCCTTGCGCAGTTTTTCCCAGGCTGTGCTCACCGTCATGATGCCATTGACCATGGTGGCCCAGGACGGGGCCAGCAAAATCACACTCATTACCATGCCAAGCGACTGCACCCACTCTGGAATGGAACTGTAATGAAGATGATGTGGCCCCGCCCAGATATAGCTGTAAACAAACGCCCAAAAGGCAACAATTGAAAGTCGATAGCTCCAGATTGGACGTTCCGCATGCTTTGGCAGAAAGTAGTAAAGCATGCCAAGAAATCCACCCGTCAAGAGGAACCCTACTGCATTATGACCGTACCACCACTGAACCATTGCGTCCTTGGCCCCAGCATAGAGGGAATAGGATTTACCCAGAGAGACCGGGATTGCCAGATTATTTACAATATGCAGCATAGCAATGACAATGATCAAGGCCCCATAAAACCAGTTAGAGATGTAGATAGGCTTGATCTTGCGGTTAGCCACAGTGCCAAAAAACACAATAGCGAAGCAAACCCAGATAACTGTAATAGCAATATCGAACGGCCATTCCAGTTCTGCGTATTCCTTGGCTGTGTTGAATCCGGCCAGCAGGGACAGACCTCCCGTCAACACCAGCAGTTGCCAGGCATAACAACAGAACCAGGCCAGACCGGGCAGGAACAACGGTGTATGAGAGGTACGTTGTACACTGTAGAACGCAGTTGCCATGAGTGCCGAAACACCGAAGCCAAAAATGATGCCATTAGTGTGAAGCGGACGCAGTCGTCCAAAGGAGAGCCAGAATTGGCCAAAATCGAGAGTCGGCCACACCAGCTCCGCCGAGAGATAGACACCCGTCAACATCGCAGCAATCGCCCACAGTATAGAGAATTGAATCAGGCGAATGACGATTTTGTCGTGGTAGGTCTTGTTACTCTGATTCATGAGCTTTTTGCACTCTCAGCAATTTATTCAGTCTGATCAGCGACGGACATCCGGTTTCAGACACCCAGCAAAGGACCTACTCCCATGGTCCAAAGGGCCATACTGATCCCCAGCAGGCTCACGGCCGCCACCAGCAACCAGCCCACCAGAGACGAAGCCATCAACATGCCGCGCTCAGGTGGTGTATTGAAAACAATAGGAATTCCCTTATAAAGAAGATACATGCTCCAGATCATGGTAGGTATCAGTACGAGCATATTCAACAGCACATCGGGAGACAGGTGAGCGATGCTGGCAATGGCCAGCGGTTCACCAACAATGGTAATCAGACCCACATGCTTGCCCATATTGGCCTCTGCACCGTAGGTTGAGGCCATCCAGTTGCTTATTATTGCAGTACTTAATAGTCCGAAGTTCAGAATCAGGAAATATCCCACACTGACCAGCAACAGCGATTGGGTGCCGAGGAACAAGGGTTCATCTGGACCAACACTCCAGCCAGAACTGGCCGCCCCGATAAAGGAAAAAAACGGCGGCATTAGCAACAACCACAAAGAGTAGCGAAAGAAGATGGAAACTGGCCCGGATTCACTCTTGGCCAGTTCATTAAAAGCCAGGGTCGGATCGTAAAGCACCCTGACTATCAAAGTTGATTGAAGACTGGTTGCCACGTCACCCTGAATCTCTTGCTTGCGTACCCCCTCACTTTACGCCAAGAGGAGAGTACCTGATAATGTCATCATACTATACTTTGGGATTTTCGGAGAAGCTAAAGAGGTTACCCAGTATAGATTCTGCCTTTGAAATAAACTGAATCAACTGGAGCAAGAGTATAAGTATAGAAGGTGATGCGTAAAAAGATTTGATCTTGCTCAAATATTACTCACAGACAG
>JAPORB010000142.1 GCA_026710425.1 Gammaproteobacteria bacterium | reverse complement strand
AATTGCACAAATTTTATACAGTTATTGTATAGAACTTAACCAGTGATTATTGGCTGTCATTTAGAAATGCCTGCGGGCACATCGAAATGGAGTTCGGGTGGTGCCATCGGGGCCGTCTTGGGGTGGTTCGGGCTTGCCCTGCGGGTCATCGAAAACCTTACAGCGCAAATCCCTCAGAGCTTGCATAGAGAGGAGAAACTCCCTATAATACTGTTTACTGAATCGCTCAGCCTAGGCAGAGCTCCACATAACTCCTTGCTTCACCTCGCGCGCCAGCGTTTGTTGGGAAGCCTGAACCAAAAGGAGTCTCTATGAGACACTACGAAGTGGTATTTTTAGTGCATCCTGATCAGTCTGATCAGGTGCCTGAAATGATTGACCGATACACCAAGCTGATGAATGACACTGGTGGCCGTATTCACCGGTTGGAGGACTGGGGTCGACGCCAACTGGCTTATCCCATCAACAAAATGCAAAAGGCGCATTATGTGTTGATGAATATTGAATGTAACGGTGAGGCCCTGGAGGAACTTTCCACGCAGTTCCGCTACAACGATGCTGTGCTGCGAAATCTTGTGATCAAACGCAAGGAAGCGGTGATTGGGGAATCGCTGATTTTGAAGCAGGAGCGCGAAAGCAAAGAGCGCAGGGCCAGAGCCGAAAAGCGGCGAGAGGAACGGGAGGCCGAAGAGGCAGCCGCTGCGGCCAGAAAGTCCGCAGAGGAGGAAACTGAGACCGAGGGCGAGTCTGAGTTGTCGGCTGAGGAGCCTGTGGAGAAATCCACTGAAGAACCCGAAACGGCTGCGGATGAAAATCCTCCTGAAGCTGAATCAGCGACTTCGAAGGAAGTGCCTGAGGAGAGATCCGAAGAAGCACCAGAGGCGGCTAGCTCTGAGGCAGACGCTGAATCGCCAGCGGTCGAAACAGCTGCAGACGATTCCATCAAACCCGAATAGTCACACTACCAAGACAGGAACAGATTATGGCTCGTTATTTTCGCCGTCGCAGATTTTGCAAGTTTACAGCCGAAGGAATCAAAGAGATTGACTACAAGGACCTGGAAACCTTACGCGAGTATGTGTCGGAGACCGGCAAGATAGTACCCAGTCGCATTACCGGCACCAAAGCCCGTTATCAGCGGCAGCTCGCAACTGCTGTCAAGAGAGCGCGTTACCTGGCGTTGATTCCCTATACCGATAGTCATCAGACCTGAGAAAGACTCGAAATTACTTGATTGGTACTCGGTATGCGGGGTCTGGCTGAATATGTGATGAACGGACGCAGGCAGGCTATTATCGCAGCCGTGTTGCTGGGCGTTATACCAATCGTAAATCTTTTGAATCCGGTCGTGGTGGGCCTGGTCGTTCTCCGCCGAGGACCCTTAGAGGGGTTTATTATCTTTCTCTGGTCACTTTTACCGCTGCTGGGGTGGTATTCAACCGGAGAATTTGTTCCCTTAATCATGTTGCTTTCAATAAGCGGGCTTAGTCTCCTGTTACGAGAAACAGGATCTTGGGAAAAGACGCTGCTCGCTGCTATACTGGTAGGTGTGGGTTTTAGCATTTTTGTCCATGTAAATCCTGATCAGATTGAGGCACTGGCAGAGTTAATTAATCGGCAGAGTTCTCCAGAACAACAGTCCATACAAGTCGAAAGGTTGCAGGAAGTAATTCCAGACTATCTGAACGGATTCTATGTATTTTTGTCTATTATTCTGCTCATGATTGCACGCTGGATGCAATCAATACTTTATAATCCTGGCGGATTTCAAAAGGAATTTCAGAAACTCAGAATCAGCCCTAAATTTGCAATGCTACTGCTGGGGATGGTGGTGTTGTCTAGATTCGAAGTATTTATCCCAGCGGGGTGGCTGCTATATATGCTGTTGCCAATGCTGTTTTCGGGTATTGCTCTGATCCATGCTGTGGTCGCTCGGAATAGGATGTCCCGATTGTGGCTGGTGCTGTTTTACCTTTTGTTGTTGTTGCCATATTCCTTGCAGTTTTTGGCATTAGCGGCATTGATAGACAGTTTGTACGATTTCAGGGGACGGATGAACAAGCCCGCATGATGACATCAGCTGAAGACAACAGGGCTTATGTTTGAATTGTTGATATGGCGTGCATAAGCATGATTTATTTGTAGCATAGTCAAGAGAAAACACATAAGCATTGATGAGCTGGAAGATTATGTCGGCTTGGGCAAATGCTTGAAAAGAGGTAATCACAATGAACGTTATCTTGCTGGAAAAAATTGGCAAGCTTGGAGAAATTGGAGACACAGCATCAGTGAAGGCCGGCTATGCGCGAAACTTTCTGTTTCCGCTTGGTAAGGCTATTCCGGCCACCAAGGCCAATCTTGAGGATCTTGAGCAGCGTCGCTCGGACTTGCTGGCTATTCACAATGAGAAGATGTCTTTTGCCCAAGCTCGCGCTGACAAGGTGAAGAACACTCAGGTTAAGATTGAAGTTAATGCCAGTGATGAAGGCAAGCTGTTTGGTTCGGTTGGCACTCGAGATATTGCCAATGCACTGAATGCTAGGAATGGCAGCGATATCCAGAAAAGTGAAGTACTTATGCCCCATGGTGTGATTCGCCAATTGGGTGATTATCAGATACAGCTTGATTTGGGTTATGACGTAAACGCGGAGATTTCCCTGTCAGTAGTTGGCTTGCGTTCCGTCGCAGGTATTGATGCTGATGGCAGTATCATTGATGAAATAGATGAGACTGAGACAGCGGAGAGTGCCGAACCGAAAGCAACGGAAGCTGAGGCATCTGCGAAATCAACGGAATCCGGCTCCGAGGTGGTGGGGAAAGGGGCTTAATTTCCTGAACTGCATGTCTTTAGTCCTTGACTGCCACAACGCCTGATTTAAATTTCAATGCCCCCCTATATATGTGAGGAAAAACTATAGAGTTATAGAGTATAGTTACAAAATTAACCTTTCTGTGTGGTACGACTGGCAAGTTGGCTCCCTATCTGACTTTAGGGTCACTCTAGAGCAAGTCCCACCCCACACTCTTGAAATTGCCTGACTAGGCTCATTGGATTGTGGTAACGACATCAATCAATTCTAAAAATAAACCGATTCTCATCCAGGCACCAAGACACAGACGCATACAATGCGTGTTTGTTGTCTTGGACAATCAGACTGAACTTCATGCCCGAATTTTCTGAACCAAACAGCACAGTTGCACCTGCCAGCACCGGCAATGTCTCCGTTCTAAAAACGCCACCTCACTCCATTGAGGCGGAACATGCACTGCTGAGCGGACTGATGCTGGACAATAGTGAGTGGGACAACATTGCTGATGTACTGATTCCAGAGGACTTTTACCGCAACGAGCATAAATTGATCTTCAGCATGATGATGCAACAGAGCGATGACAATAAAGCCATTGATGCGGTGACTCTGGCGGAGTTACTTAACAGCCGAGGAGAGCTGGATGCGGCAGGTGGTATCGCCTATATCGATGAGTTGACGATGTATACGCGTGGCACCGCCAACATCAAGGAATATGCCGAAATTATCAGGGAGCGCGCTATTCTTCGTCGGCTGATAATAGTAGCCAATACCATTGCCGCTTCCGGTTATAACACCGGCGGAAGGAGCGCAACGGAAGTCATTGATGAGGCAGAGAGATGGGTTTTTGAGATTTCCGACGAACGTCCATTGGGCAAGGGACCTGAGTTCGTCAATCCACTACTGCACAGGGTGGTGGATCGCATTGACGAACTCGCTGGCTCCGACAGCGACCTCACCGGATTGACGAGCGGGTTCAAGGATCTGGACAAAAAGACTGGCGGCTGGCAGAAATCAGATTTGATAATCATTGCCGCCAGACCATCAATGGGCAAGACCGCCTTTGTCATGAATCTGGTGGAAAATGCTCTGATTGCGGGTAAAGGCCCGGCCTTGGTATTCAGCCTGGAAATGCCTGCAGAGAGCTTGATTTTCCGGTTGTTGTCTTCCGCTGGTCGCATCGACCATGAAATTTTGCGCTCTGGCAAACTGACCGATGAGCAATGGGGGAAATTTAATCCTACCGTGGGAATGCTCAAGGACAAACCGCTTTTTATCGACGACAGTCCCGGCATTAGCCCGATAGAGATGCGCTCGCGAGCACGCCGTATTCAGCGTGAACATGGACCGCTGGCGATGATTGTGGTGGACTATATGCAGTTGATGCAAATCAAGGGAACCACTGAAAACAGAACTAATGAGATTTCGGAAATCTCCCGCTCGCTCAAGTTGCTCGCCAGAGAATTTGAATGCCCGGTGTTTGCCCTATCCCAGCTCAATCGTAGTGTGGACCAGCGCACAGACAAGCGTCCAGTGTTGTCAGATTTGCGAGAATCCGGGGCTATTGAGCAGGATGCAGACATAATCGCCTTTATCTATCGCGAAGAGGTATATGATCAAGACACAGAGCATAAGGGTATTGCCGAGATCATTATTGGAAAGCATAGGAATGGCCCGACTGGCAAAGTCAAGCTGAACTTTATTGATAACCTGACTCGCTTTGAAGACTACGCTCCCCAGACTCAGTATTACGATCAGAGCTACACCCACGGCACGTAGTGTCTGACGGCCTGGGGCTTTCCAATGACTATTGCCACCCGCCGTGCCTGGGCGACCATCGATTTGAAAGCCTTGCGCAATAATCTGGCCCGGGTGTGTAAGCTTTGTCCGTCTTCCAAAATTATTCCCATCGTCAAGGCCAATGCTTATGGGCATGGTATGGTCAGAATTGCCGTTGCGGTCAGAGACTGTGAAACTGCGGTGGCTGGTTTCGGAGTGGCCACGCTCGACGAAGCATTGAAGCTGCGCAAGTCCGGAAATGAAATGCCGATTGTACTGCTCAACGGCTTCATGTCGGTCGAGGAACTTACCGAATGCCTGCAATGCAATATCGAGCCAGTAGTGCACAGTGATTATCAGGTTAGGTTGGTTGAGAGCATCAGCTCTGACAGTATGCCGGGCCACAGGCACAAATTTTGGATAAAGTACAACACGGGGATGAACCGGCTCGGCATGGACCGTGCATTGAGTCGGGACAGTTACCACAAGCTGAACCGCTTGCCAGGCACGGAACTAGTTTTGATGTCCCATCTGGCTTGTGCTGATGATCCAGATAATGATCGATTTTCCGAGTTTACCCAACAACAGCTGAAGTACTTGTTGCACCTTCGCAATGAGTTAACTAACAACATGCAAAAGGAGGTGGTCTGTAGCCTGGCAGCCTCTGCCGGCATTTTACATTGGCCCGCTACCCATCTGGATATTGTGCGCCCGGGAGTTATGCTTTATGGAAGTTCCCCCATG
Organism: Gammaproteobacteria bacterium; assembly: GCA_026710425.1. GTDB lineage: Bacteria > Pseudomonadota > Gammaproteobacteria > Pseudomonadales > Pseudohongiellaceae > UBA9145. Next base: position 31,416 of record JAPORB010000142.1, on the reverse strand, counting down.
GTTCAACAGACTGGTGAAGAACTTGGCTTGCAGCCTGTCATGACCTTAAAGTCTAGATTGATAGCTATTCGCACTCTTGAGGCGGGTGAGAGTATTGGTTATGGAGCCACTTGGACCTGTGACCGCAAAACTCGAGTTGGAACGGTCAGTATCGGATATGGGGATGGATATCCCCGCAGTGCCGCTAATGGAACACCAGTGGTGGTTAAATCTGCCGGAGGTATCAGGCGCACCCGCATAATTGGCAGGGTTTCCATGGACATGATCACCATTGATTTGAGTGATATTGACGATGTCCTGATTGATGACGAAGTGCAGTTGTGGGGCACTGATCTGAGTGCTGATCAGGTAGCTCGTTCGGCGGGTACCATCGCCTATGAGCTGTTCTGCAAGCTCACGGCGCGCGTGCCCTGCGATTATATTGGATAATTGATGCCCAAACTGATGCCCAAGACAAAAACTGCCTATGTCTGCTCTGAATGCGGTGCCGAGCACAGTCAATGGCAGGGTCAGTGTGCTGTCTGTGGTGCCTGGAACACCTTAGTCCAAGTCAATCTTGGTAATAGTTCATCTCCTGCTAGCCGGGCTGATTTCCGTCGTCAGGGTTATGCAGGTGAACAAGCCAGCGTCCGCATCCTGGCGGATGTTGATGTTCAATCGCAGCCACGGTTTTCAAGTACTATTGGGGAGCTGGACCGGGTTCTTGGCGGAGGGGTGGTTCCGGGATCTGTGGTTCTAATCGGCGGTAATCCGGGTGCCGGCAAAAGCACTCTGTTGTTGCAAGTGATGTGTCAGCTGGCGGCAGCCGGTCGCTCAGCTCTTTATGTTACCGGAGAGGAATCCTTACGGCAGGTGGGCATGCGCGCGCAGCGTCTGGATTTGCCTCGGGAGCAGCTAAAAATGTTTGCCGAGACTAACGTTGAGCAAATCACACGGACTGCCTTGGAGCACAAGCCTGAACTAGTGGTGGTCGATTCCATTCAGGTTATGCACAGCAGCGGTGTGCCCTCGGCACCTGGCAGTGTCTCCCAGGTCAGGGAATGTGCGGCCTATCTGATTCAGTATGCAAAACAAACCAACACGGTTTTGTTGCTGGTCGGCCATGTTACCAAGGAAGGTAATTTGGCCGGCCCGAAAGTACTGGAGCACATGATTGACTGCTTTGTCATGCTTGAAGGCGATACAGATAGCAAGTACCGCATCCTACGCAGCCATAAAAATCGGTTTGGTGCAATCAATGAACTGGGGGTGTTCGCCATGACCGAGCAGGGCATGGTGGAGGTAAAGAATCCATCGGCAATCTTTCTTGCTCGTACTGAAGAGGAAAGTGCAGGCTCTTTGGTAATGGTACTTTGGGAAGGTACAAGACCGTTACTGGTGGAGATACAAGCATTGGTGGATAACAGCCCGCTTGGAAATCCTCGGCGGGTCACCGTCGGGCTGGAACAAAACCGACTGGCCATGCTGCTGGCAGTCTTGCACCGTCATGGTGGGCTCTTTATGGCTGACCAAGATGTGTTTGTGAATGCGGTTGGTGGTGTTAAGGTAAGCGAGACCAGTGCTGATCTTGCACTTTTGCTGGCCATAGTCTCCAGTTTCAAGGACTCGCCAGTGGACAGGCAAACGGTGGTGTTTGGCGAGGTTGGCCTAGCCGGGGAGATCAGGCCGGTTCCTGGCGGTCAGGAACGTTTGCGGGAGGCGGCAAAACATGGCTTCACCCGGGCAATTATTCCCAAAGCCAATGAGCCGAAAAAAGCCATTAAAGGGCTGAAAGTGGTCGGAGTCAGCAAGATTACCCAGGCACTTGATGCGTTGTAATGGGCTGATTCATGTTGGGGCTCGTTCGAAATCCGCCTTGATGGTTTTCGACGCAAGCCAATAATGATAAGCACACCAAAGATTGATCATGACTGTAATCGACATCGCATAGCGCAGTCCGTTGTCGCCAAACTCCGGTGTCAAGGCATCGCTGACTATCCCGGTCAACATTGGCCCCAGACCGAGTCCGATCAGATTCAGCATAAAGAACAGCACCGCAGAGCCCAAAGCCCGCATTCGTAATCCTACCAAAAAGTGTGTTGAGGCAATGCAAGGGGCCAAGTACCAACCCCCACAGAACGATGTAATGAGATAGGAGTATACCGAGTAGTAGCCATTTGGCATGACAATAAAGGTATTAAGAGCGAATGGAATCGCCAGCAGGGTTGAAATGAAAGGTATCCACATATACCAGGTGGAATCACCCGTTCGCTGTTTCAGTCGGTCGGTCACCCAACCGCCAAAGAAGGTCCCGCTCAGCCCACCAATGCCGGCAATAATGCCGTAGTACCACCCTATATCCAGCATCGGCATGTTATGCACGCGTCCCAGAAAAAGAGGCATGAAATTGCCCACTCCATAGGTCACAAAAGCATGCAGGGCACAGGCAAAGGACAAGTGGCGAAAGGACCGCCGATCCCATAAAAATGTCATCACACCAAAGAAGTCAGGTGGTGAACTGTCCGCCCGGTTTTCAGCAAGACCGCGCGGCGGCTCCCTGATCACCAGACGGACCAGTAATGACAGCAAAAGTCCGGGAACTGCTACCACGATGAAAGCGGTACGCCAGTCAAAATACTGGACCAGATAAGCACCGCCCAGGGTGCCAACCAGGATTCCACCATACACGCCAAGTGAGTAGACTGACAGGGCTGTAGCGCGTTGTTCGGCCGGGAAAATATCGGAGACAATTGAATGGGAAGGCGGGGAACCTCCGGCCTCACCAACTCCAACCCCGAAGCGTGCTAGAAACAGCTGAAAGAAGTTTTGCGCCAAGCCACACATTGCAGTCATTGCACTCCAAACTGCCACCGCGATGGCAATGATGTTGCGGCGATTGCCCACGTCTGCCCAGCGGGCGATAGGGATGCCTAGAGTGGTATAGATCAAGGCGAAGGCGAGCCCGGACAACATGCCAAACTGACCATCGGACAACTGCAGATCATCAATGATCGGCTGAGCCAGGACATTGATAACTTGCCTGTCGACAAAATTACACACATAGACAATGGTCAGTATGCCAAGGACAAGATAGCGGTAGGTGATATTTCGGTAGGCTCTGGCCGCCGCTGTCTCAGTGCCTTTTGAGGAGGCTGCCGTTGCTTTGGTTGGAGCAGTGGTCTGCTCGCAGTTTTCGGACATCGGCCAGCTTCCTTGTTGCGGAATTCGTTGGAGTTGCCTGTCTCATTTAATGAGGTTCCTGATTTTCTGTCAATACAGAAAATCTACTTGCCTGCTGTTTTCACTTATCCTCTGCAACTTTGTGGGTCATTTTTGAAAAAATGGTTTGAGTTTGAGCCTGAGTGACCTGCTTAAGTCATAGGAAAATGCTTATGATTGTAATTGATTGGCTATGACTGCATAATTCTGCGCTCATGAATACTTCAACGGAGCAGACTAAACCAATTCTGACAGTCTCTAATCTGAACAAAACCTATGCAGGTGGCTTTCAGGCACTTAGGCAAATCAACCTCAATATTATCAGGGGGGAAATCCTAGCCTTACTGGGACCAAATGGTGCTGGTAAGACTACACTGATCTCCACAATCTGCGGCATCGTGCGCGCGAGTTCGGGCACAGTAAGAGTCGAGGGCTACGACACAGTGAAGGACTATCGCAAGACTCGTTCACTTATTGGCCTGGTCCCCCAGGAATTAACCACCGACTCCTTTGAAACTGTCTGGGCCACGCTGGCTTTCAGCCGTGGTCTTTATGGCAAGCCACCGAATGCTCGGCACCTGGAGAAGGTTTTGCGCGATCTTTCGCTATGGGACAAAAAAGACAACATGATCCGTACGCTGTCTGGCGGTATGAAACGTCGGGTGCTTATCGCCAAGGCGTTGTCGCACGAGCCACTGATTCTGTTTCTTGATGAGCCTACAGCAGGAGTGGATGTCTCCTTGCGTAAGGACATGTGGAAGATAGTCAATGATCTCCGGTCTAAAGGGGTCACAATAATCCTGACGACGCACTATATTGAGGAAGCTGAAGAAATTGCGGACCGGGTGGGCGTTATCAATAATGGTGAGCTGGTGCTGGTGGAAGAAAAGATTCGTCTGATGCAAAAGTTGGGTAAGAAACAGCTTATGCTGGAACTGGATCAGGAGCTACCCCGGGTACCACTTAGCTTGGCAGATTACCAGCTTGAACTGAGTAATGACGGCAGGCGGCTGGTTTATACTTTCGATAATCAAGGCACACATAGTGGCATCACTGAGTTGCTGGATGATCTCAAGCTGGCTGGCATTGCCTTTACGGATCTGCACACGTCGCAAAGCTCGCTGGAAGAGATTTTCGTAAACCTTGTGGATGAGACTTCCTGAGGATCACTCATGAATTTTTATGGTGTGCTGGCCATTTATAAATTTGAGATGGCGCGAACTAAGCGAACTCTGCTGCAAAGTATCGTGGCACCGGTAATTACCACTTCGCTCTACTTTATTGTGTTCGGAGCTGCGATTGGTTCCAGAATCCAGCAAGTGGAGGGTGTAAGCTATGGAGCCTTTATCGTGCCAGGCTTGGTCATGCTGAATCTGTTGACACACAGTATTTCCAATGCTTCGTTTGCCATTTATTTCCCCAAGTTTGTCGGTACCGTTTACGAGATGTTGTCAGCACCGATATCAACTCTGGAAGTGGTATTGGGCTATGTGGGAGCGGCGGCCACCAAGGCCATGCTGCTTGGATTTATTATTCTGATAACAGCTTCGTTCTTCATTGAGATGCGCATTGCCCATCCACTGATTATGCTGGCTTTCGTGGTACTGACCGCGGTGACTTTCAGTCTTTTAGGCTTTATTCTGGGTATTTGGGCAGATAATTTCGAGAAACTTTCCGTGGTACCAATGCTGGTAATCACTCCATTGGTTTTTCTTGGAGGAAGCTTCTATTCCACGGATATGTTGCCGCCTTTTTGGCAGTCCCTCTCCCTGTTCAACCCGGTACTTTATCTGGTTAGCGGGTTGCGCTGGAGCTTTTATGAGATTGCGGAGGTGAACGTGTGGATCAGCCTGATCAGCATCTTCGTATTCATGCTGGTTTGCTTTTTCACCGTGGTGGTGTTGTTCAGGACAGGTTACAAGCTGAGGTCATAAGTGCACTATGCTGGATATCCCACCATCAATCATACCATTCAAGAGAGTAATGGTTCAGCATCACCCGTGAGTCCGAATGGATGGAAAATGGGTCAGCCTACCAATAGCTGACTGTTTCAGTATATCAATGGGTACTGATGTGAATTTCCACCATGTATAAGTAGATCCTGTTGCTTATAGAGACGATCAGTCAGTGAACCAGAACTCAATCTCGGCAGTATCTTCTGGAAATTCTGCTGTATGAATTTTTCCCGCTGGCACGTGGTACCACTCTCCGGCTGCAATATGCTGGGTTTCTCCATCCATGGTGAGCAGTAGCTTCCCGGTGGTGATTACACCGACATTTTCAGTATCATGGTTATGCGGCTCAATACGGGTACCGGCAGGATAGCTGGCAAGCAGGACTTCACAATTTTCGGCAGCCAGCCGGAAGGCATCGAAAGGTCCTTCAAACGGTGGTAATTGCTGGATTTTTTCCGGGTAGTAATTTTTGAGACTCATAGGTTTGATACCTCATTCAAATTGCTGTTATGGCGCAGGCGATTATTCAAGCCGAGGTCTATATTAGTGTATGAACATAAGACCTCCAAAGACAATATATGAAAAGTCAGTTCATGTTTTGATCATGGCTGGCGAGACAATTTGTCACGCACCTCGGAGTACTGTTAATGCTATTCTTATCGAGTAAAGTGATTGGCTAATGTTGTCCTGTGCCTTCAATGGCAATTGTTGAAGTGGATTGTGCCCGCACGGCGAAACATCAGCAACTTTGAAAGATAGCAGCTAATCAAACCGACAACAAAGCGAACATAAACCATGACCGATTATGTAAGCAGACGTGAGTTCCTGACATTACTGGGTGTCTCTGGTGGTACGGCTGCGGCAATTCTTGCAGGAACAGCCTTGGGTCTTCTTCCAGGAGGAGCCGCTGCGGCAACGCTTGATTTGCAGATGGCGGGAACGGAACAGCGCAGGATTGCGATATTGGGTGGTGGCCTTTCGGGTCTCACCGTGGCCTATGAACTAAGCAAACGGGGGTATGACTGTACAATTCTTGAAGCGTCTCATCGCTGTGGCGGGCGAATCTTCACGGTCCGCAATGGTGATCTAATTGATGAAATCGGTAATCGCCAATACTGTGACTTTGATGATGAACCGCATATGTACTTCAATGCCGGTGCCGCACGAATCCCCAGTACCCACCGCAACATTCTCGCCTACTGCAAAAAGCTGAACGTTGAGCTTGAGATTTTTGTCAACGAAAACAAGACATCCTATGTTCAGGACAAGAGCATGCTTGGTGGACAACGAATTCGTAATATTGAATATACCACCCATATGAAAGGCTTTATGGCCGAACTGATGGCCAAGGCCCTTGACCAAGAAGATCTTAATGCACCTTTCAGTGAATCAGAAGCTGAAACCCTGCTCGGCATGATTCGATCTTTTGGCGATCTTTCCGAGGATGATCTCTACCGCGGGAGTCTACGGGCAGGTTATGCCACAGGCGGCTTTCTTGAACATGGTGTACAAAAAGAAATAATCGCCTTCCGGGATCTGCTGAAAACACCGTTAGGCAGGGTGCTGATCAGTGCCAACGAAGGAGATACTGGCCCCATGTTGCTGCAACCAAAAGGTGGCATGGACAAAATTGTCGAGGGTTTTCTTGCTCAGGTTGGCGATAAAGTGAAGTACCGCGCCATGGTGGCATCAGTAAAAGTTGGCGAAAACGGTGTTGACATCACCTATGATCAGGATGGAGTACGTCATCCGCTACAGGCAGATTACTGTTTCAACTGTATACCTACCCATCTTATAACCGGCATTAATAACAACTTTCCTGCTGAGTATGTGAGTGCTCTAAAATATGTGCGCCGGGGCGAAGCTTACAAGGCTGCATTTCAGGCCAAACGTCGCTTCTGGGAAGAGGAGGATATTTATGGAGGCATCTCCTGGATGAATACACCTTCACTTCAGATATGGTATCCCTCACACGGTATTCACCAAGATAAGGGTGTGGTGTTGGGGGCCTATGACTACGGGGGCGGGATGTATCACACCCGAATGACTCAACAGCAACGAATTGAAGCGCACCTGTCAGACGGTGAAAAATTACATCCGGGTTATGGCCAGCTGGTCGAGAAACCCATCACAGTCGCCTGGCACCGAATGAACCATATGTTGGGATGCTCTGCTCGCTGGCGGCGCAGTTTCAGTAGAGGCTGGAGTTATGAGGAAGAAACTCATTATAAAACACTTCAGCAACCAGTGAATGGCCGCCATTATCTGATTGGTGATCAGATGACGATGCATTCGGCCTGGCAAGAGAGTGCGATTCTGTCAGCGTATTGGGCCATGGCCGATTTCAATCAGCGAATACCAGTAACACAGGCCTGACTCCCTTTAGTCTGATGTTTATTAAATCTAGAAGTGGGACAATGGCCACTGATGAGATCACTTAAAGGCAGTTTTCTTACAGTTGTATTACTGACATGTCTTTTGGCTAGTATCAATGCGGTCTGTCAGGAACTGGAGCCGTTCAATGATCGCTACTGCACGACCTGTCATGGTGCGGATGGACGTGGTAATGAAGGTGTGCAGGCTCCGCGTCTGGCCGGGATGGAAGATTGGTATCTGATCCGTCAGCTGGAAAATTTCAGGGCGGGTATTCGCGGTATGCATCCCCAAGACATTGAGGGTGCCGCTATGCAACCCATGGCCGCCAAGCTTAGTGATGCCAGTATCGCAGACATTGTGGAGTGGGCAGACAGCTGGCCCGCTGAGCCTGCCGGGATTACTGTGCAAGGGGATGTGGTTCGAGGTGAGAAGTTCTATGCGGTTTGCGCAACCTGTCATGGCGTACATGCCGAAGGTAGTGAGACCCTTGGAGCACCTGCCATGGCTGGCCAGAATGACTGGTATCTAGTTACCCAACTTAAAAATTTTATGGCTGATTATCGCGGCAATCACAGAGATGACAGCTATGGCCAACAGATGCGTAGTATGGCCAGGACCCTCGGAGATGAAGTCGGTATCCGCGATGTGGTAAGTTATATCAATACCTTTGCCGAGCGTTGATAACTTTCTAGCCCTTGAACTATTGCATTATAGATTGTGAAATTCTCCCGCCCGCAGAATATTCTAAGAGTTGGTGTTGAAAGCGAGATGGCTATGCTCTATGAACAAGTGAACAAACTTAGCATGCAAGAGTGTAAGAGGCTGTTTTCAGCCAATCGGTCCCAACGAATCGCGGGTCAACTTGCCCGTGACAAAAAATTATGATCATCAGTCGGTGAGTTTTGTACCTACCGTAGTTTGCATGGTGCATGTGGGAAGCTTTGCTGGCCACCCTTTGGTTCAGCCCAACATTCAACATTCCCAGCAAGAGCATCAAGGAGACTCAACATGTCTATGTATGCCATCATAAACCTGATTCTGTTTGCTGCACTGTTGAGTTTTCTCTTCCAGCTCACCAAACTTCAGTGGGGTCTGTCCAGACGGGTACTGGCGGGCCTGGTTGCCGGCAGTGTCTTTGGCTTTTACCTTCAGCTGGTTTTTGGTTACTCCTCGGATATTGCAACCCAGACGCTGGAATGGACAAATGTAGTCGCCAATTCCTATGTGAATTTGCTGCGCATGATCATCACGCCGCTGGTATTGATCACTATGATGGCTTCGGTCCTCAAAGTTGAGGAAATAAAATCCCTCGGCAAGATTGGTGGCTCGGTGGTGTGTATGCTGATTCTTACCACCATGATCGCAGCCCTACTGGGTATTGCCCTTGCAAGTGCCTTCGGACTCAATGCTGGTGAGCTGGCCAGTGGTGCTCGTGAGGTGGCAAGGATGGAAGTACTAGAATCCCGTTTGGCCACGGACCGCAGTGTATCCCAGTTGCTGGTGAGTGCCGTACCTCGCAACATTTTTGCGGACTTGTCTGAAGCCCGGTCTACCTCAATTATTGCCGTGGCCCTGTTCGGTGCCCTGTTCGGCATTGCGGCATTGCTCGTGAGCCAGGAGAATGAACTTCATGGTACCCGAATCAGGGCTTTCGTTGATACAGCGCAGGCTGTCATCATGCGCTTGGTCAAGCTGGTCATCAGCCTCACTCCCTTCGGCGTGTTGGCACTAATGACTCGGGTGATTGCCAATTCCGATGGTGATGCCATTGCCACCCTGATTGGTTTTGTCATCGCCTCCTATATCGCCATAGCTCTCATGTTTTTGGTCCATGGTGTCTTCATTGCCATGACTGGTGCCAATGTTAAAACCTACTTTCAGAGAGTCTGGCCGGTGCTGACCTTTGCATTTGTGACCCGCAGTTCGGCTGCCACTATTCCATTGACTATTCGCACACAGATTGAGGATCTCAAGGTGCCAGCACCGATTGCGAATATTTCGGCTTCCTTCGGGGCTACCATTGGGCAAAATGGCTGCGCCGGTATCTACCCTGCCATGTTGGCAGTTATGGTGGCACCTACCATGGGAATTGATATCAATTTTGGCTTCATTCTTAGCCTGTTGCTGGTCATTGCGATTGGTTCATTTGGTATTGCCGGAGTTGGTGGCGGTGCCACTAATGCGGCACTAGTGGTATTACCGGCCATGGGATTTCCGGTAACCGTTGCTGCCTTGCTTATCTCGATAGAGCCACTGATTGATATGGCCCGCACTGCACTAAATGTCAATGGATCAATTACCGCTGGTCTGGTCACAACACGTTTGCTGGGCAAAGTGCCAGCAAGCGAAGCCCACGGACTTGCCGCACAAGAGTAACAAGAGAGTTAAACTGCACTAACGATACCTGATGGAGCCTCAAGGAGACAACATGAAAAACTGTATATTTAAAACCATCGCCCTAGCTATTGCACTGTGCACCGGAATCATTGGATCCGTATATGCCCAGGAAATCACACGCAACAATGAAGGGACTTACTTCTACACTTCAATCACTATCCCGCCTGGTGCAGAGACCATGTACCTGTCCGGTTCCGGTGCCAGGCCGCTTGAAGATGGTTCCTGGGGTGATATGGAGCAGCAAACCATCAATACCTTTTCACGCTTTAAGGAGACTCTGGAGTCCCAGGGTTGGTCCTTGAGTGATGTCGTGCAGGTAAGGGCTTTTGCAGTATCGGGTGAAGATGGCTTGGATTTTGCCGGATTCAATGCGGGGTATTCGCAATTTTTTGGCACTGATGAAAATCCCAACAAGCCCGTGCGTTCCTTTGTGGAGATAGCTGGTCTGGTGGTAGATGGATGGTTGGTAGAAATCGAGATTCGTGCTGCCCGTATGCCCTGACCAGTAGCCGCAGGCAGGCTAACTGATCGTAGGTTGGCGGCTGATCTTGGTTGGTTGAATAGCAGAGTTTGGCAAACTGGTCATAGACTAGTTCACAACTGGCGGTTAGTTTTCGAGTATTTCAACAATTCGGGACTTGAATTGTTGAACGGTCAGTGCCTGTTCCGTGGCGGCAGTGGTAATTGCTGTCATTATGCCTGCAGCGGTCTCGATGTTGCCATCGATTAGATCTAGAGGTGTCATGATTGAGGCAGGCATATCTGTCATTGGTTGGATATCGATTACCGGGGTCGCATCGGCCGTGTTCACCAGTCGTTCACCGTTCTGTTCGGAAATTACATAATGCCCCTGCGACCAACCCAAAAGAGGGTTGATAAGATTGCGGTATACTGATTCGACGAAATAGATTCCTTCCTCCTCCACAGCTGGGATACGCAAGCCATTGACCTTGAAGATTTCCTCCTGAGATTCTCCTCCAGAAAATTTCAGCTCGACTAATTCGGCATCAAAGTCTCCCTTGATGACATCAATAACCGAGAAGATGACATAGGTATTTATGATGCCGGTGCCACTTTGGTGTTGAACCAGGTGACTCAGCACCCTGCCTTCGAAGATGAGTTCGGCACCATGAACAATCGAACCAATAGGCAAACGGGCAATCGTGGTGGCTTGGCTTACAGCGGGGGAAAGCAACATGAAGCAGATAACCAAGGCTACTAGTAGTGTAGAGCGACCCATATAAGAACCGATATTGTGAATTTGAGTGAGTGCCACGTAAGATTTTGTCCGATTTATGATGTTAATTCACGGGTATTGAGAACAACATTTTTTTGTCGGGACATTTCAGTTAACAAAGCCTTCCGGCCCATATTGCCAAAAATTAAAATGGGGTCAGATATGACCACAGCATGCTGCAATATGCCAGGTTAGAATGAAGGGGATTCCACAGGTTTTAGGATTACTGGCACCATTTCACTATGTTGAAACCACTCACCATCAATGCGCTGAATTTGTTCCTTCTCATCATTTCGCATTGTGCCTGAAAACACCAGATCCAGTCGCGGGATGCGTATCACAATCCTGCGCCCTGTGACTTCGGTGCGGGTCACTGGCAGGCCATAGAGCCCCAAGCCTGCACTGGTCAAGGTTGCTGAGTACTCTTCATTATCGAAAGAGAAAGTCAAGGCCATGCTCATATTGTCACGACCCAGCACCAGCGGTCCTTCCCAGGTTCCTTCCAGAGTATTGCGTGCCTGCTGACCATAAATTACCGCAATAGACAAACTCAGAGTCAATAGCAGAATTATTGTGCGAATGTACATATTCATCTTACTTATCATGGTAATGCAGTAGTTGTTTCAGGCGCAAGGCGAAGCTGCCCGGATTGCCATTCAGCCCTAGTTGTAGACAATTCCCACAATGAGGGTAGCCCGGCGGTTCCGGGGATCAGGATCGGTCGGGTTTCGACCAGTGGATACGGGTCATTACTTGCATTGCGCACAACGGCATTCTTGATTTCTTGCGCGCCGACTGAAGGATTGGGTTATGTGGAGCAGGTATCCTGTATTCACGGAGGGATCAACAGTCGGCAACTCGACGTTGAAGTGGAGCGGTTTCGGCTGAAGCTCTGTTCCAGTGAAGGCACGACCGGCTTGCCGTGTGGGTCCGTGAAAAACCTAAAGGCGCAAATCCCTCATTCTTTCCCATTGTTCATTTTTCGTAGGAGACAGTCTCTGCTAAAATATGTTACCTACAACAAAGATAGTTTCCTGTACTGGTTGGTTTTGCCCGAGAGGCATTAAAGGAAAGATTTATGGAATATTTGCCGACAGTTGAAACGGATTATCCCCCGGATTCTGAAGTGTCTGCATCGGTTATCTGGTTGCATGGCCTCGGTGCCGATGGCAATGACTTTGCGCCGATCGTTCCGCAGCTGGGCCTCTCCGGAGACTATGGTGTGCGCTTTGTTTTTCCCCATGCCCCTTCCATGTCTGTGACCATCAATAATGGTTACGTGATGCCGGCTTGGTATGACATCAGGAAAGTGGGCATGGAGAGCCACGCGGATGAAGTACAATTACGGCAATCTGCTCACCGTGTGCATGACCTTATTGGGCGTGAACTGGAGCGCGGAATTAGTGCTGAGCAAATCGTTATCGCCGGATTTTCCCAGGGAGGGGCAGTGGCACTTGAGGCGGCGTTAAGCTATCCCAAGCCCCTGGCGGGCATCATGGCACTTTCTACCTATTTCCCCACTGCGGATTCCATAGAAATTCAACTGGTGCAAAACACCCTTCCGATTCTGATCTGCCATGGTATTTCAGACCCGATGGTACCTGAAACACTGGGGCGCAAGAGTGTAGCTATTCTGCAAAATCTTGGATTTAACCCGGAATATGAAACCTATTCAATGGAGCATGCGGTATGCCCTCAGCAGATCCGCGACATTGGCAGCTGGCTGCAACGAACCCTTAAAATATAGACTGAGATCCCAACTTGCCGTGCGGATAAAAAAGTATTGACCTTAGAGTCAGCTCTAAGCTTAAAATGTACACGAACAGGTACATTTGCCAAGAGGTTTTACTGCCGTGCTCAAAATCAGCGAACTCGCAGCACATACCGGGCTTTCTGCCCATACCATCAGATTTTACGAGAAACTGGGCCTGATCAGTGCCAGCGAACGCAGTGATGCCGGTTATCGCTTCTATAACGAGTCCGATATCCTGCGTGCCGAGTTTGTCAAAACAGCACGCAATATCGGCTTTTCCTTGGATGAAATCGGGGAGCTTCTTTCCATTCAGCTAGACAAGGCCAGTCATAGTTGCCAGGAGGTCACCGATATCACCCGACGTAAGCTGGATGAAGTTAATGGCAAGCTTGCCGAACTTGAAAGCATGCAGCAGACGCTGATTCGACTTCTTGAAAGTTGCTGCGGTGGTCCGGAGAATGCTAACCACTGCTCCATTATGGATGCCCTTGAGGCTGGAATTGAGCCTGCCGATAGTCCGAGCATTAATGCTATACACAACAGGAGGACCAACTAATGGAATTACCCCAGATTTTTTGGAATCTTGTGGTGGAAAGTGCACCGTGGTTGCTGATTGGGTATCTGTTGGCTGGAATCATAAAACAGGTGATACCCAGCAGCTGGGTTGAGAAACAGCTGTCCAAACCAGGCTTTCTCTCAATTATGAAAGGTGCCTTTATTGGTGCACCTCTGCCCCTTTGCTCTTGCGGTGTTATTCCGACGGCTTTGGCCATCCGCAAGGCTGGAGCTTCAAAAGGAGCCACTGCTTCCTTTCTGGTGGCGACCCCGGAGACGGGTGTCGACTCTATCTCTTTTTCTTATGCAGTGTTGGGGCCGGTTTTTGCCATCGTGAGACCCGTTGGTGCACTTTTGAGTGCGATCATAGCTGGTATTCTAGTCAATAGACTTGGCGACAAGGAATCAGAGCCGGAGTCGAACAAGCAAACTGGAGGTTGCTGTTTTGCCAGCAAAAATTGTGAATCAACATCTCCATTGCCCCAGCGGTTGGTTGAAGCAATTAAGTATGGTTATGGGCGAATGATTACAGATACCGCCAAATGGCTGGTTATTGGTTTGTCCGCCGCAACCGTCATTACCTATTTCGTACCACAATCCTTTTTTCTGCAATGGGGTGATGGTGTTTTGGCCATGCTGATCATGGTGATTGTTGGCCTGCCCATGTATATTTGTGCTACGGCGTCGACACCTGTTGCAGCCAGTTTATTGTTTGCAGGCATCTCGCCTGGTGCAGCACTGGTATTTATGTTGACTGGACCAGCCACCAATATTGCAACCATGGGAGTGATCCGGGAACAGCTGGGCACCAAATCTCTCGTGGCATATCTGGTAGGTGTCATTGGCACAGCCATTGCCATTGGTCTTTTGCTGAATTATCTTGTTGCAGCATTTCAGTGGCCTCTGCTGCTCACTGTGGCGGAGCATGGCCAATCTCACACACTATGGCGTCACTTAGCTGCTTTATTACTGATCGGATTGATTGCACGAGTATGGATACAGCCGCTTTTGACAAGCAAGCCCGCTTCTTTTTCTACACCTGCTGAGCAGAACTAGACAGCGAACAAAATGTTGAATTTTAGGTTTTTATCAGTCTTGTTCAGGTGATTGCCAACTACATTCTGATTCACTCAATACCCGTTTGTTTATTGGAATACTTTCTGCTTAAGATTCCCAGCAAGTTGGTTTGGTAATATCTGATTAACTGCCAAGAGAGTTCTTTTTTGTCAATTTACTGTGCATGCAAAGATAAAAAATCTGTTCCTTTCAATACATTATTCTTATGCAATTATGGTTATATTCTTACTTAAGCTTTTGAACATGAGGGCTTCAGACTGAAACTTGGCAAGCATCCTCCCTGGCAGCAAAACCTCACTTGTGACTAAATCACAGAATCTCACTAGAGATATTTCTGATATCGAAAAATTACTCCAATGCGATCTAGTGTCAGATGTGTGAATTCATGCAGGACAATGAAAGTTCTGGAATAGGGGTTTTCTTGTTAGTTTATGACTTTATTATGGGATCACACTAACCATCTGCAAACAAAACTCATTATCTTGAAAATGATTCCGTCATGTTATTTGCAGTTTCCATGTTAAATTTTTTTGATTAATTTTTAGCACTTAGTGTTATCGAAAAATTTAATTAATGTTCTGCTTACATCAAGGTCATTATTGCTCGTTCTCGTATCCATTTAAGTACACCATCATTCATCTCAGCCAAATATACTGCCTTACGTTATCGTTGAAGACAATCAGTTTTTCTGATTTCTGTCACTGCGTACGCTGATTTGCTGTGTCGTATCCAGCTTGAATACTGTATCAGCCCTGTCCGGCAGGGTTTTAAAACCATGGCAAGTCAGCCGCTCGAAGTGCAGGATAAATTGTTTTAGTTGTTGTTCATCCATAAGCCTCAGATCTTTGGCTTTTGCTCCAATTTTCTGCCGCAGTTTTTGCTCCTGCATACTGCGCCAGCGAAAGACCTGATCGAAGGAAGGTGCAAGTAACACCAGCAGTCGGTCCAGCTTGTGAAAAAGAGGTTCGTAGTCATTATGCAACTTTATATTGACATACTTGCGCCAGATGCCTTGCCTGTCAAAGTTCTTCTCCAGGTCATTGATCGGAATACGCAGTGCTGACAGCGGTTGCGCTTTGACACCGATAAACCAGCCTTCCAGAATCACCAGATCCACCGGGCCCTCAAAGTTTTGCCATGCGGCGGGTGGGAAAAGATCGTCGCAAGCCTTGTTGAAGCTCGGAATTGGAACAGTCTGACCCTCGCCAGCCTGACCAAGTTTCTGCAAAGTCTGTTGCAGTAAACTAGTATTATGAGTGCCTGGAACACCTCGGGTCTGAAGCAGGGGGTGGACAGACTCGGCCAGTTGCTTTCGCACGTCTCTCCCTAGATAAAAATCATCAATGGATAAAGCCAGCGTGCGATAACCGGCAGCATTCAGAACTGTAACGATCAGGCTGGAGAGTGTGGACTTGCCGGTACCTTGGGCCCCATTGATGCCTAGT
Organism: Gammaproteobacteria bacterium; assembly: GCA_026710425.1. Classification (GTDB taxonomy): domain Bacteria; phylum Pseudomonadota; class Gammaproteobacteria; order Pseudomonadales; family Pseudohongiellaceae; genus UBA9145. The sequence goes on along the minus strand of JAPORB010000142.1, from coordinate 15,423 downwards.
AGCATTGGCCGCCTGTCCGTTGCATTTACAATCTGTTTTAATTGCTCAATATAGGGAAGGAACCAGCTGACCGCATCTTGTCCATAGGTGTCCGGCAGACGTTCAGCTGCCAGAAATTGTTGAATAACTTGTGGATACACACTTAACAACAGGCGAATAAGTAGCTTTGTTGTGAGTTTACTCTGCAGTGACCAAAAGACTCAATGGCACTTGCGTTATTATTACTCAATGTTTGCTTTATCTATCATTAATTTTGCATCACCTTCAACTGCTTTTTCAGTATTTTGTCTAGGCAAACCAAGGCATATGTGCTACGATTGAGAACATTGATTATTAATGACTTAAATTGTCTATTCTCATATCGCTTTTTCATTTTACCTCTCACAACCTGAACGAGCTCATCTTGCTGCCGGAGCACCCAATTGTCATCTCGCCCACACTCGCCGGCACCATCGGGCTGGAGGAAGCGGTGCTGTTGCAGAGTCTCTCTGAATTGTTGAATCACCGTGGCGCAAGTCGCCCCGGTATCCCGGACCTGAGTTGGATTCAGCTGGAAGACAGGAACTTGGTTGCCTCCCTACCATTCTGGTCGCCAGCTGATGTTCATCGGGTAAGAAACAGTTTGCAAAAGCTGGGCATGGTGATTGTTGAGCAAGGTTCTACCGATAGTAACTACTGGATTGCTATTGCAAAAAATGTTGCGGGCGACAACGTAGATTATCAACGTAAATCCGTCGCATCTACTGAGCTTGTAGACTTGAATTGTCAGACAAACAACAAGGTGGCTCCAATACCTTGTTCCACCGGGTCGCCTGAGACACAGCATGCTGCCATTGCTGGAGTGACTTACCTGGCTGACACTCCTCGTGCCGCCATGATGCTTCCGCCGGATTGGCAGCCGGACGACAACTGTATCCGATTGTGTCAGCAGCATGCCATTCCCGAAGACTTCATACACTCACTGATTCCTGAGTTTGTGATTTACTGGCAAAGTCGAAGGGAGGCACGATTTTCCTGGGGCAATCTCTTCTATAAACATGCGGTCAAGGAATGGCGCGAGGAACAGACCCGGCAGGGTGGCTCAGAATTGTTTGAGCCCATGTCCCAACAATGGTGGCCCAGTCTGGAGGCCCTCGAAATTCTTGAGAGTGCAGGAATTAATAGGGATTTCATTGAAGCTACCATACCGGAGTTCGTGCTTTATTGGCGTGAACGCGGAGTTGAGAATAAGACTTGGAACAGTAAATTTATTCAGCATATCCGTTATCAATGGGCCAGGACCAGTGACACCTTCGGTACTGACGTTTCGCCGCAATTGATTCCGGACAATTGGCAACCTAGCAAGGAGTTTTATGAAATCCTTGAACTGGCCGAGATTGATGCAGAGTTTGCGCAGGCACAGGTGCCAGAGTTCGTCATGTACTGGAAAGACAGAAAGGAGGCGAGGGCTTCATGGAATACTGTTTATCTGACATGGATCAAGATGGTTTGGGCAGACCGCTTAAATTCCCGTCTAACCCGAGGTGATATCGATGCACAAGATCAACACACTGCTAGAACAACAGAAGAAAAAGTTAGAGCAAGGCTTGAGCAGCTTGCCGACCGCAGTTGGGCAGATTAGGGAATCGAAACCAAGGACAGCGCAGTCTGGAGCAACGGATCAGGATAGGGCATCCTTTGACCACACTGATGCCATTTCCAAGGTCTTTATGATGTTTAAGTACAGCTACCACAATCAGTACAACAAGGCATTTGCTGTTGATGAGGACCTAATTATTACCAAAAAATATTGGCGGGAGCAGTTGAGTGCTTATCCTGCAGAGCTCATATTACGGGCCGGAGAATCCTTGACTTCCTCAGACAAATTTCTACCCACCATTGCCGACATGATCGATGCTTGCGAGCAGGGCAAAGAGCTTTTCGGCCTCCCGGATGAACATGCTGCCTATGTTGAAGCATGCCGGGCTCCAACGCCCAAAAGTGCCTATCAATGGAGTCATCCTGCTGTCTATCATGCTGGTAAGGCAACAGGCTGGTATTTACTTGCCAATCAGAGCGAGGAAGTCACTTATCCCCTGTTCAGACAACACTACAAGCGGCTGTGCCAACAGGTATTGAAGGGTGAGGTGCTATGTGTTGATGCTCCGCCACCTCTACCACAGGTTACTGAGAAAATCCTCTCTAAATCCGAGTTGAAACGCCGCATCGCTCAGATGCGAAAAGAATACAAACTCTAGTGAGACCAGATATCTGTACCTTGTGGTCAAGGTTACTCAAGCATCCAGCTTGCGATAATTGATACGGGCTGGCTGATTATTATTGCCGACCCGTTGCCTAAACCCAGCCTCATAGTCTGAGTAATTTCCCTCGTGCCAGACAACCTGGCTGTCGCCTTCAAAGGCCAGGATATGGGTACAGATGCGGTCAAGAAACCAACGATCGTGAGAGATCACGATAACACAGCCGGGAAAAGCCAACAGGGCTTCTTCCAATGCCCGCAGGGTCTCCACATCCAGATCGTTGGTGGGTTCGTCCAACAGCAGGACATTGCCACCTTTCTTTAACAGCTTGGCCATATGCAGTCGATTGCGTTCTCCGCCGGAGAGAGTCTTTACTGGTTTCTGTTGGTCAGCCCCACGAAAGTTGAAGCGACTGGCATAAGCTCGCGAGGAAATCTCATATCTGCCGACGTGGAGTATTTCTTTCCCATCAGAGATTTCCTGCCACACGATGTTGTCGCCATTTAGTTCATCCCGGCTCTGATCCACATAGGCCAGATTGACGGTGTCGCCGATTTCGATAGAGCCCATGTCCGGTTTTTCGTCACCAGTTAGCATGCGTAAAAAGGTGGTTTTGCCGACACCATTGCCGCCAATGATGCCAATAATGCTGCCTTTGGGTATGGTGAAACTAAGGTTATCAATCAAGACCTTGTTGCCGAAGCTTTTGTTCAGGTTCTTGACCTCAATCACTTTGTCGCCGAGTCGTTCACCGGGAGGAATGTACAACTCTTGAGTTTCATTGCGCTGCTGAAAGTCTCTTGAGTTTAATTCTTCGAAGCGGGCGATTCTCGCCTTGGACTTGGACTGCCGACCCTTGGGGTTAGCACGCACCCATTCCAGTTCTGACTTGATAGTACGCTCTCTGTTGACTTCCTGCTTCTTCTCAACCGAGAGGCGTTTTTCTCTGGCTTCCAGCCAGGCACTGTAGTTGCCTTCAAAGGGGATGCCATGACCACGGTCCAGCTCCAGAATCCAGCCAGCGGCATTGTCCAAAAAGTAACGGTCGTGGGTCACAGCAACGACGGTGCCTGAATAATCTTGCAGAAAGTGTTCCAGCCAAGCCACACTCTCCGCATCAAGATGATTGGTAGGCTCATCCAGCAATAGCATATCGGGTTTGGACAGCAACAGCCTGCATAGGGCTACTCGTCGTCTTTCACCCCCGGACAGCTGGTCGACCCGTGCAGTCCATGGCGGCAGGCGAAGGGCATCAGCGGCTACTTCTAAAGTGCGGTCGATTTGCCAGCCATCCACGGCATCAATTCGGTTTTGTAATTCTCCCTGCTTTTCCAGCAAGGTGTTCATCTCATCTTCACCCATAGGCTGAGCAAATCGGTCACTAATTGCATTGAATTCTTGCAGCAGGTCCTTGATGTGCTTGATTCCCTGTTCAACGTTGCCGAGCACATCCTGTTCATCATTCAGTGCAGGTTCCTGGGGCAAATACCCGATATTGATGTCGGGCTGTGGCCTCGCCTCACCCAGAATTTCGGTGTCAAGACCGGCCATGATGCGAAGCAGGGTCGACTTGCCTGATCCATTGAGGCCCAGCACGCCTATCTTGGCTCCTGGGAAGAAGGAGAGGGAGATGTCTTTTAGTATTTCCCTTTTCGGGGGTACCACTTTACCAACGCGGTTCATGGTATAGACAAACTGTGACATTGATGTTGATCCTGATGATGAAAATGCTGCCTTTATTATTGCACAGTATCAAGGATGGCTCACTCGCAAGAGTTAGAATTGGTAACGAATGGCAAAGTCATTTCGGTCATGTTACCAGTCTGTCATCAATTGGATGCTAATCACAGTTGAGCGGCCCCTGTTTTGCGATCGCAGATTGCGATGACAGTCGGCAGCATTTTCATGTGCTCAGACCGTGGGGCAACTCAGTTTCGCTATTGGTAGTTGAACTCACTCAGTTGTTCTACCTGTTAGCCAACATTGTTTAAACGCTAAGCCTGATGCCTTTAATGTCGTCAGGGATGCAGTCTGAAGATTGATTAGGCTAAAGCTATTGCTTTGGTTGACAGCAGCAGTCAGTAAGAATTTATTATCAGGGCCTGGAATTAAATTGTATGGTAATTTCGGCTGTGTTGTGTGAGATGAATTCAATATGTCTATTCGGATGCAGCTGTGGTATAATTGAATGTAGTCTGCAGCCTTCAAGTTCCAATGGCAGAACTTTGTATGCTTGTAGAATTACGATAATCCACTAATGGCTTCCCCTTCCTCTAATTGGCTCATATAGTCTTGAGTTCACTCAGGCATGATAGCGGGAGTGTTTTACTGTTTATACGGAGACGGGCTGGTTCGGGTAGAATAGTGCCTGAGCAAACTTAACAACATTCGTTATTCCAGTGAGATTTAAATGTTCAGAATCGACAACAAGCTGTCCGGATTTGATCCGGAGATAAGTTCCGCCATCCAAGCAGAGAATCTTAGGCAGGAACAACATATCGAACTTATTGCTTCAGAGAATCACACCAGCCCGCTAGTCATGGAAGCACAAGGCTCGGTACTGACCAACAAGTACGCCGAAGGCTATCCCCGCAAGCGCTACTATGGTGGCTGTGAGCATGTCGACACTGTGGAAGAGATTGCTATCACCCGTGCTAGGGAGCTCTTCAAAGCCGATTATGCCAATGTGCAGCCCCATTCGGGATCCCAGGCCAATGCCGCCGTCTACATGGCTCTGGCAAGGCCTGGCGATACGGTTCTTGGCATGAGCCTGGCCGATGGAGGCCACCTTACACATGGAGCCAAGGTGAGTTTTTCCGGTCGAATCTACAATGCAGTGCAATACGGGTTGCATGCTGAAACCGGCGAAATTGATTTTGAGCAGGTCTACCAGTTGGCTCAGGAACACAAGCCGCGAATCATCATGGCTGGATTCTCTGCCTATTCGCGGTTGATTGACTGGCAAAAATTCCGTGATATCGCTGACAGCATAGGGGCCTACTTCGTGGTGGATATGGCTCATGTGTCTGGGCTGATCGCTGCCGGCGTATATCCAAGCCCGGTCAATATCGCCGATGTGACTACTTCGACGACCCACAAAACGCTTCGCGGGCCTCGGGGTGGCATTATTCTGGCCCGTGCTAATGAAGAGCTGGAGAAGAAACTGAATTTTGCCGTGTTCCCGGAGAGTCAGGGTGGGCCGCTGATGCATGTTATTGCTGCCAAGGCCGTATGCTTCAAGGAGGCCATGAGTTTAGAATTCCGGCAATATCAGGAACAGGTTGTAAAGAATGCTCAGGTGATGGCAGAAGTTTTCGTTAGCCGGAATTACGATGTTGTGTCTGGAGGTACGGATGATCATCTTTTTCTGTTGAGTCTGATCCGTCAGGAGATTACAGGCAAAGAGGCGGATGCGGCCCTGGACAGAGCCAATATAACGGTAAACAAGAATGCGGTACCTAATGACCCTAAGCCGCCCTTTGTAACCAGTGGACTTCGCATTGGCACGCCGGCAATAACAACACGTGGATTTGGTGAAGTAGAATGCACCAGGTTAGCGGAGTGGATGTGTGACATACTGGACGATTTAGGCAATGAAGCGAAAATAGCTGAAGTCCGACAGCAAGTGCTTGAACTCTGCTCACAATTTCCAGTTTATCATCGGGTTGGTTGCGATTAGTTCGGTAACTGAAAGCGGCAAGACAGCCCTTGTGACAAGCCACCAACAGATGCTCACTCTAGATGTCACTTGGCAGTCAAGGAATAGCAGTAAATTTCGCTGTTGATAATCTGCCAAAAAATCTAGCCCCTGAAAATAGCACTGCAAAGGGATCAGATATATGCATTGCCCATTCTGCTATGCCACTGATACCAAGGTTATCGACTCTCGCCTTGTCTCTGAAGGCAAGAGTGTCAGGAGAAGGCGCGAATGCATCACCTGTGGGGAACGATTCACGACCTATGAATCCGCTGAGTTGGTTATTCCCAGGATCATAAAACAAAATGGAATCCGGGAACCCTATGATGAGGAGAAACTCAGGGCCGGTCTGCTCAAGGCATTGGAAAAGCGACCCGTAAGTACTGAGAAAGTCGAAGAAGCGGTCAAGCGTATTGAGGCGGGTTTGCGGTCAACCGGTGAACGAGAAATACCCTCTCGGGAAGTGGGTGAGCAAGTAATGAAAGAACTGCGGGAAATAGATGAAGTGGCGTATGTCCGCTTCGCATCGGTCTATAGAAGCTTTAAAGATCTCCAAGAATTTCGCACAGAGATTGATCGGATTTCAAAAAGCACAAAAAACTGATCACAGCTGCTAAGCAAGATTGCTATTGTTACTATTGAATTGCAGCCGAGTATTGTTTTGGGAGATTGCGTTATGAAGGCAATTCATAAAAGAGCTGGTACCAAAAAATCCTTGTACTATAATCTTTGGAACAGTTAATAGATCAAATGACTGATAAATCCATAGATATGATTGTTGCCGACCTGTCATATAGATTTGAGTATGAAATAATGCATGGGGTAAACCCAAATTGATTAATTGGCAGTAATGAGTTCTAAATAAATCTATTATAATAAATAATTTTTTCGAAAGTAAGCATCTATGGGAAACCAACTTACCTTTACTTAATTTATTTAAAATTAACCACTGCTCAATGCTAATTCAAGCTCCTTATACCCCTTATTCAACATTATCTTCGAAAAACTCTCTACTTCAAGATATTTCACATCAATACTGCCGTTTTGAAAATTTCAAGTATGAAAGTACTGCACAGTACAGAACTTGACGATTATGCTATTGACTGGTCATTACATCTAAAAAGAGCAATCGATCTCGCCTGTAATGTTATCTCAGCCAGGCCAAATCCACGCGTTGGTTGCGTTATTGTCAAAGAGGGAATAGTGGTTGCTGAGGGTTGGCATCGGGGTGCTGGCCAACCGCATGCCGAGGTGATGGCATTGAGTAATGCCCAGACTGATGTCTGCGGAGCAACTGCCTTTGTGAGTCTAGAACCCTGTAATCATCAGGGTCGAACCGGGCCTTGCAGTGAAGTCTTGATTAATGCTGGTATCAATACTGTTGTCATTGCCATGACTGATCCCGATCCGAGGGTGTCAGGCCGGGGCATAAAAAGACTTGAACAGGCTGGTATAAAAGTCTTTCACTTGGAGGATTTCGAACAGACGGCACATGACATCAATCCTGGCTTTATGCAACGGCTAAGTATTGGTCGGCCCTATGTGAGAATGAAGCTGGCGATGAGTCTTGATGGACGCACCGCACTCGCTAATGGCACAAGCAAGTGGATAACAGGAACGGCTGCGCGTACTGATGTACAACGGTACAGGACTCGCAGCAGTGCCATTCTAACCGGCATCAATACGGTGCTGGCCGATGATCCACAGTTGGTTGTTCGCAGAGAGGAAATAAATCTCAGTGAAGAACAGCTACAGGAAAATCAGGTAACGCTACAATCCAGCCCGATGCGGATAGTGCTGGACAGTAGACTGCGAACACCAGCAACAGCAAAGATTCTCGGCCAGTATGATGGTAAAACACTGATTTATACCTGTACGGCTGATGATAGAGCACGATTTGAGTCTTTTGAAAATGTAGAGATATGCCAAGTCAGGCATGAACACGGTGAAGTGGCTGCAGGCGTTAACCTGGTATCTGTGCTAGAATCGCTAGCAACAGATTACGAGTGCAATGAGTTGTTGATTGAGGCTGGCCCCACACTGTGTGGCAGTTTTCTGGAAGCTAATCTGGTTGATGAGTTAGTTATCTACATGGCACCCAAATTGATGGGTTGTGATGCAATGCCTCTGGCAGCACTGCAAGGCTTCGTCTCCTTGGCAGAAGTTCCTCGCTTTGATGTGAAGGAGTTATCGCAGATTGATAATGATATTAAAGTAGTGCTCAGGCCATTCAAAGTCTGACAGACCGGGCATCATAGGAACCTATACTATTGGAGAACTATGGCATGTTTACTGGAATAATCCAGGCCGTCGGTACCATTGAAAGCCTGCAGCAAACAGCTTCTGACTGGAAAATAAAACTGTTGACCGGCCAGATGGATCTTGGCGATGTTAGAAAGGGGGACAGTATTGCCGTAAGTGGCTGTTGTCTGACCGTTATAGGGCTGACTGCAAAGGGTTTCTCTGCTGATATATCGGCTGAAACCCTGCGTTGTACCACACTGGGTAGCCTGAGATCCGGTAGTTTGGTTAATCTGGAAAAAGCCATGCGAGCCAGCGATCGGTTTGGTGGACATATTGTGAGTGGCCATGTTGATGGAGTGGGAGTCCTTCTTACAAGCTGTGCTGAAGGCGGGAGTCAACGGCTTGAGTTTGAAGTGCCGCAGGCATTGGCCAGATATATAGCACCCAAGGGATCAATCTGTATTGACGGTACCAGCTTGACAGTGAACCAAGTTGATAATGTTCGATTTACCATCAATGTAATTCCTCACACGCAGGAACAAACTATCATCGGTACTTACAAGATTGGCCAGAAAGTTAATCTGGAAGTGGATGTAGTCGCCAGATATCTTGAACGACTGCAGGGAGCCGATCATGACCTCGACCGGAACAAGGCTAAGAACTCTTCACTGGATGAGGCATTTCTTCAACAACAGGGGTTCAGCTCCTAAAAGCAGGAATAATCCATGAAGCTGAACACCACAGAAGAAATCATTGATGACATTCGCCAAGGCAAGATGGTGGTGCTCATGGATGACGAGAATCGCGAGAACGAAGGTGACTTGATTATTGCTGCTGAGCGAGTACGCACCGAGGATATTAATTTTATGGCCACCAACGCTCGAGGTTTGATCTGCCTAACGCTAACCCGGGAGCGTTGTGAAGATCTCAAGCTACCCCTAATGGTCAACGAAAATAAGACACCTCATAATACAAATTTCACGGTTTCAATTGAGGCGGCAACCGGAGTAACAACAGGCATCTCGGCAGCAGATAGGGCACGAACCATTCAGATCGCCGTGGCAAGAGAATCTCGGTCAGAAGATATTGTGCAGCCGGGACATGTGTTTCCCATAATGGCACAGCCTGGTGGTGTCCTGCGCCGTGCTGGCCATACCGAAGCCGGTTGCGATCTGGCCCGTCTCGCCGGTTATCAACCAGCTGCCACCATAGTGGAAATCATGAATGAGGATGGCACTATGGCCCGGCGTGAGGATCTGGAAAAATTTTCTCGGCATCATGGTCTGAAGATTGGCACTATTGTCGACCTGATCCACTATCGCATTGCCAATGAGCATACTGTGCAACGCAAGGGGACAGATGTATTGGAGACTCCCTATGGACACTTTACCGTTCATAGTTATTTGGATTCTATAAGCGGCTCCCTGCATCTGGCCTTCGTTATGGGACAGATCAGTCCAGATCAACCAACCCTGGTGCGCGTGCATATTCCAAACACTCTGAGGGATGTCTGTGAAGTCTACAAGGCACAGCGTACCAGCTGGTCATTCAGCACCGCACTTAAACGCATCAGCAAGGAAGGAGTTGGCGTGGCTGTGTTATTATCCGGTGATGACTATGGTAATGACCTGTCCCATAATCTGGCTTCAGCCAAGGCAGGCACTAACGCATTGGTAAACGAGGATCGGCCTGGCAATGACCTGACTATTGGTACCGGATCCCAGATATTGCGTGATCTTGGAGTCGGCAAAATGCGTTTGCTCAGTTATCCTGCTAAGTATAACGCCATTTCAGGGTTTGATCTGGAGGTAGTCGAATTTGTGAAGTTTGAAAAAAAGGAACGACAACATGTCCGCTAGCTGAGGCGGATACAGGTCTATGCAACAACCGGAAACTTAGAAATCTTATATCTTTGGGTATAGTATATATCGATTGTGTAGTGTCTTGTCAGTTGTGTACCGTCATTTGATCGTTGCCCCTTATAATTAATGTTGTTCAGATTTTAGGCCAGATTTTAGCCAGCTGTTGAAATTTGTAATATCTATAGACTTTACCTGGAAAGTGGTTCTTGCTGACAGTATAAGTCGCTAACAGTGGTTAAATAACGAGTCTATTGATCAAACATTGGGCTAAGTTAGTTAATTCTTGGTGATGAGAGAGTAGAACGGCTCTTCCGTTTTTTGATATCTTCAACACATGAACTCTAAGCCATTTCCAAGGCCATTCCCCACTGCGTCGGTTCCTCTGGAAGACTGGTTGGTAATACTGACTGGGCAGAGATAAGCCGTTAAGTTTTTTGATCCATCAGAAGTAAGAGCATTGATCAAATGTCATAATCGGAACAAATCGCGATGATAGATCATCAGGGTAATACAAAATCGACATCGCCAGAGCGCAATGGCAGGTGGTGACAAAGTCAAGATAACCGAATCAAAGTAGCCAGCGATTCAGGATGACAGTATGAGTAGCATAAGAACCATAGAAGGAAATTATCAAAATGCAAGTGCCCGTTATGGGATTGCTGTGGCACGGTTTAACAGTTTCATTGTCGATAAATTGCTGGATGGTGCCATTGATACACTGCAAAAGCAGGGCGTTGCCAACAAGGATCTTACTGTAGTCAGAGTTCCCGGTGCCTATGAGTTGCCACTGGCGGTCAAGAAGATGGTCGCCACGGCTCAGTACGACGCTGTCATTGCTTTGGGTGCAGTGATTCGAGGCAGTACGCCACACTTTGACTATGTGGCTGGGGAATGCGTGAAAGGTTTGAGTCAAGTATCCCTGAATGCCGATTTACCTGTCGCTTTTGGCGTATTAACCGTTGACACCATTGAACAAGCGATTGAACGCGCCGGCACCAAGGCCGGCAACAAGGGAGTTGATGCGGCGCACGTCGCCATGGAAATGGTCAGTCTTTCCCGACAGCTGGAAGTATGACCGCACACTACTCTGGTCAAATTGCCGAAGCACTCAGGCCACAACATGGGCACCAGGATTCCGGTAGCGCAACGTCGCAGGGCTCGGCAGCTGATAATGCAGGCTCTGTATCAGTGGTTTATGTCCAGGATGGAACCAGCAGAGATCAGCAAACAGTTCCATGCCGATAATCCCGGTAAGATTGACTGGGATTACTTTGATGATATTTTCACCAATGTTCCCATACAGGCAAAGCAACTGGTTGCAAGTTTTCAACCACTGCTCGACAGGGAGGTATCCGCGATTGATCCGGTGGAGAAGGCACTATTGTATCTGGGCACCTATGAATTGTCCTACCGAATTGATGTGCCATATCGCGTGGTAATTAACGAATGTGTGGAACTGGCCAAGAATTATGGAGCAACAGACAGTCATAAGTATATTAACGGAGTACTGGACAAGCTGGTACCAAAACTTCGAATGGAAGAACATGCAGGCAGTACCTGAGCTATTCCTTTAGTCATAGCTGTTTAGCACAGATCTCCATTGCCAACTACAGAGGCTGAAGCAGGCGACCAGAAATGGCCAGTGAGTTTGAACTAATCCGCAGGTTCTTTGCTGAATCTTCCCACCAGTTTCAACGCAGTGAGGTCATTCTTGGCATCGGTGATGATGCTGCTGTGCTTGAAATACCCAAGGGGCAGCAGTTGTGTGTTGCTACGGATGTGTTGATAGCCGATGTGCATTTTCCTGCTGACGCACCAGCTGATCTTATCGCTCATCGTGCCTTGGCTGTCAATCTCAGTGACCTGGCAGCCATGGGTGCCGCGCCCCTGTGTTTTACACTTGGTTTGGCTGTAAATGAGGTCAGCGAGGCATGGATGGAACGATTCAGTGGGGGCTTGTTTGATCTGGCACAGCAGTACAATTGTCCCTTGGTGGGTGGCGATACTGTTCGTGGACCATTGAGCATTTCCATTACGGTGCATGGCCTAGTCGACAAGACGGTAATGATTCGGCGACACGGGGCAGTGGTCGGGGACAAAATTCTTGTCAGTGGTTTTCTCGGAGACGGAGCACTGGCTTTACTGGCGATGGGCTTGGACTCACACCTAGTTGCGAGCAAGGTTCTGATGCAGGGGGAAATTCCAATGAATTGTCGGGATACCTTCCTGGCAGCCTTTTTTCAACCGAAGCCGAGAATTAAGCTAGCACAGGCCTGTGCTACCTTGGTTTCCTGTGGTATCGACCTATCAGACGGTCTGGTCAGCGATTTGGGCCACATCCTCATGGCTAATGGTTTAGGTGCCAGCATCAATGTGGATGCCTTGCCTATTTCCTCAGCAGCCAGAAGCTTTGCCGACTCAAAGCTGAGTCATGCTGCCGCCCTGTTTGGGGGAGATGATTATGAACTCTGCCTTTGTGTGCCGCCGGAAAATCTGTCAGCTGTTAAGTCGATTGCCAATAGTCTTGCGATTGACCTGAGTTGCGTAGGGGAGATTACCAAAAATACAGATCTGTATTTACACGACAGTAGAGGAATGAAGTTGGATTTCGATCAATCTTCCTATGCTCATTTTGTCAACCCGATTCAGGCTGAACGGTGAAAACAGCATGAGCTTGAACCTAGTGAAGCAGGTGGATCTGAGCAATCCAGTGCACTTGCTGGCATTTGGTTTTGGTAGCGGTCTGTTACCGAAAGCACCAGGAACTGCTGGCACTGGTGTCGCAGTTTTGTTCTACCTGCCGATGGCGCAATTATCGATGCCAGCCTATAGCATGTTAGTTCTGGCATCAGCTGGTGTCGGAGTCTGGATTTGTGGTCGTACCAGTCAAGATTTGGGCGTTCATGATCACAGCGGAATTGTTTGGGACGAATTTGTTGGTCTATGGATTACTCTAATCATGGTGCCGCCGGGTTGGTTGTGGATTGTTTTGGGTTTCCTACTGTTTCGTATGCTGGATGTTCTAAAGCCCTGGCCAATCAAGTGGGTTGATAAACACGTGTCTGGTGGTCTTGGTATCATGCTTGATGATATTTTAGCGGGTATAATGGCTACTCTGTGTATTCAGGCTATTGTTATTCTGACCAGCTAGATCGCTTCTGGAAAAATCGTGTCACTTCAGTATGTTGCCACAGCAAACTTGCCTACTCAGTGGGGCGAGTTCGCTATCCATGGTTTCGAGGATCAAGCCTCAGGTAAGGAGCATATTGCACTTACCTTGGGCGATATGGCAGGAAAGGAACCGGTGCTGTGCCGGGTACATTCTGAATGCCTTACAGGTGACTGCCTGTTCAGCCTTCGCTGCGACTGCGGTCCTCAACTGCAGCAGGCCTTGCGCAGGATAGCTGAGCAGGGCAGGGGACTGATTCTCTACTTGCGGCAGGAAGGCAGGGGCATCGGGCTGATCAACAAGATCAAGGCTTACGCTCTACAGGACTGTGGTGCCGATACGGTAGAAGCCAACGTGCAGCTCGGTTTTGAACCTGATGGCCGGGAATACAAGATTTGCAAGCCAATCCTGGATCATTTTCAACTCTCCCGGTTAATACTGATGACCAACAACCCGCGCAAGGTTAATGCTCTAAAAAAGCTGGGAATCGAGGTTACGGAAATTGTGCCCATACATACCGAGGCCAACCCGCATAACGAAAGCTACATTGCTGCTAAGTTCGACAAACTGGGCCATATGAGATAATGGTCTTATCTAAGGGCCTCAATTTTCACTTCAGCCTTGATATCTTCTTCACATAGCCAAAAACAGATCACGGTGGATTTTCTTCGTCATGGTGAACCCGAAGGCGGTGACATTCTGCGTGGCCGTATCAACCCAGCCTTGACTGCACTTGGCTGGCAGCAGATGCAACATGCCACGGGGCTTACACAAGACTGTCAGCCCACAAAGACTACGCCGGACTGGACTGGAATAATCAGTTCGCCTTTGGCTCGCTGTTGCGATTTTGCAACAACGGTTGCTGCAGAGACTAAACTGGATCTTGAGGTTGATGCAGGCTGGCAAGAAATTGACTATGGAGACTGGGATGGTTTACCTATTGATGAGTGGCGTATACTTGCCGCCGATCAATTCAGGGCCTTTCGAGACGATTTTTCGGCACTGGCACCACCCAATGGCGAGCGGTTCGTTGATTTTCGGGATCGTATCCTGAAGGTCTGGGGCAATCTGGCGGACTATCCAAATGGTACGCATCTACTTGTGGTGACCCATGGCGGTGTCCTGCGCATAGTTCTGCCAACAGTATTGGGTATGCCGCTCAATCGCAGTTTTCCACTTTTTATTCCGTTTGCTTGCTATAGCAGGATTGCATTAGATGTTTCAGGCGATCGATGCGGAGCGGCACTGATTTTTCACAATGCGACCGGGTTTGAGGCCAGACCATTTAACCCAGCCTAATAATCTATACCTTTATGCACTTTCACTCCACTATCGAAGGCATGTTTTACGCTATCAAGCTCCGCCACTGTATCGGCCAGTTCGATTAGTTCTCGTGAGGCATTGCGGCCTGTGACGATGACATGCTGTCCTTGAGGCCGATTGCTAAGGGCTTCCAGAACATGTTGCTTATCCAGGTAGCCATAGGTAAGCATGTAGGTGAGCTCATCCAGAATTACCACATCTACATTTTCATCCCTAAGCAGTTGTGCAGCTTGGCCCCATGTGCATTGTGCAGCGGCAATATCCTTATCCCTATCCTGTGTCTCCCAGGTAAATCCGGTTGCCATGACATGAAACTCAACCAAGGGATGGTTTTGGAATAGCAGATGCTCGCCGGTTTCCCATACACCCTTGATGAATTGGACTACGGCACAATTAAGCCCATGGCCTACACTGCGTGCTAGCATACCAAAGGCTGAAGAACTCTTGCCCTTTCCGTTACCGGTAAGTACCACCATCAAGCCCTTGTCGACAGTTGCCTGATCTATTTTATTATCGATGTGTTCCTTCTTTCTTTGCATGGCTTTTTTATGCCGTGCATTGCGTTGTTCCGATGTCTGCATAATTGCTTGTTGTCCTTAATTTTTCAAGAAAAATTTTCAAACTGCACGTTCCAAAGAAAAGATATGACCCCTTAATGGTAACCACTTAAATTATATTTTACCTCAAAAAAGAGCCGATTTAACCCCTCTTTTTGACTCTCACCCACCATTTTCTCAATTTTTCACCCCAACACGCCACCCGCAGTTGACCCACACCGGCCAATTGCCATGCCCAGTGCGCGCCAGTCCTCATGCAGATTTTCATCAAAAACCCCTCATGATTCCTTGACAGCTGCCGATCTTTCTTATACTATACCGAACAGTACGT
>JAPORB010000215.1 GCA_026710425.1 Gammaproteobacteria bacterium | reverse complement strand
TGCTTCATAATCTGTGAAGGGAGAAAGTATTGTCTCTAATTATCCTCGAAAGCAGAATTCCAAGACACAACCATGAATTACTCAGCTGACAATATTTGCCTTGCTTAATACCCCCAAGGCGAGCACAAACACGGCTCAGGTTTTTCATCGGTTGATCATGCTCCCGTAAGGTCAAACCAAACTAACCATGAGAGTTATATAGTTAATTCCTAAACTGCCGACAGTCGTGCCCGCTCCTTCTCAACCAGGATCCGGCGCAGAATCTTTCCAGAAGCTGACTTGGGTATTTCATCAACAATTTCGACCAGTCGAATCTTTTTGTGAGGTGAAACCTCGCTAGCGACAAAATCCATAATTTCCTGTTCAGAGATCTCGCCTTTGAGTACCACAAACGCCTTGGGCACTTCACCAGCTTCGTCATTGGGGCTGGGAATTACCGCCGCATCAGCAATGGCGTGGTGACTGAGAAGTACTGATTCAAGTTCCGCCGGAGCTACCTGGTAAGCCTTGTATTTGATCAACTCCTTTACCCGATCAACGATATAGAAGTAGCCATCTTCATCGGCATAACCAATATCACCTGTATGAAACCAGCCGTCTTCATCAATACATTTTCGGGTAGCCTCTTCGTTATTAAGGTACCCCGCCATAACATGAGGTCCGCGAACGCAGACCTCACCAGACTGATTGGGGCCCACAGCCTCGCCTGTTTCAGTGTCAATGATTTTTGACTGGGTATTGGGTAGTACCGGCCCCACTGAACCTTGCTTATCCAACGGAACCGGTGAATGATTGACCTGACTGGCACCTGCGACCTCGGTCAGACCATAGCCTTGATAAATTTCGCAACCAAGACGTTTAGCACAGGCAACCTCCAGGTCCGCCCCTAAGGGCGCAGCACCGGAACCAATAATTCGCACACTGGACAGATCATATTCATCTACAATAGGCTCCTTGGCCAGGGCAAGTACCAGCGGAGGTACCAGGCTCAGACAGGTAATTCGGTGGGTTTGTACTAATTCCAGAAATTCCTTTAGATCGAACCGAGGCATGGTGACCAGGGTGAGGCCACGGTAGATTACCAGGTTAAGAATCAACACCATGCCATAAATATGAAAGAAGGGCAGTAAAGCGATATGGCGATCATATGGTTCGATCTTATTCATCTCGCAGGCCAGCACCATGTTGGCAATAAGATTTTCATGGGTGAGCATCACACCCTTGGATAGACCCGTGGTTCCGCTGGAATAGGGAAGGGCAACCAGATCTTTTTTTGGGTCAATGTTGACTTCGGGGATAGGACCACGAACAGCGAGTAGACTGCTATAGGATGTGCAGCCCTCGGCCTCTCCCAGTACAATCACTTCTTCAATTCCCACTTCTTTGGCTGCTGGAAGGGCGCGGTCAAGGAATTGCGGAATAGTGAACAGAAAACGCGCCTTTGAATCCTTGAACTGATGCACTAGTTCCTTTATGGAATAAAGAGAATTGACCGTCGTGTTAATGCCGCCAAGTTTGGCGACTCCCAGAAAGACTACAGCATACTCAGGCAAATTGGGACAGAAGATGGCCAATACATCACCCTTGATAAAACCAAGACTATGCAACCCACTTGCAAATTGATCAACTTGAACATGCAGGTCATGGTAACCGAGAGTGCGACCGCTGCTTCCCTCAATAAGAGCCGGTTTATTGTCATTATCATTATATTGCCCCAAAACCACTGAGGTCAGATCGTTATCGGGAATCTCAATGTCTGGTTTAGTGCTGGTAAATATCACAGTATTCTCCCTCTTTTTAACGATGAATTCAGTGTTGGATGGGTGTTAATTGCTCACAGGTTAAGGCGAACTGAGTTGAGAGTATGCCAGCTTGCAGTAAAGCTCAAGAGTTGAGAATTGCTATGTTCGTCGACTGTGGTCAGCTTGCCAGAATATAAGTTTTTGCGCCAATGCCATGCCATTCAGTGGTTATTCAAGGGTACGACAGTTCTTCGTTAATGATAATTCTTCAGGTCTCGCTGCAACTCCCTCTTATTGTGAGGAGATTTGCAGACTGGTCAGTTTGTTATTCATCCAACTGCAGGGAAGATAATTAACAACTGTTTGGCTGATCTTTTCGGCTGTGGTTCAGGTGGACATACCACGCGCTGCGATGGGCCAAATGGCTTCGACTGTCTCGCCTCGAATGGCATAAAGATGGTTGTACAGGTTTACCACCGGGTCACAGTGGGAAACGATAAGTTCCAGTTTTTCACCGGTTCTGTAGGTGCGGGATGCATTTGCTTCATATCGCAGGGTTCCAAACTCATCAGAGCCTGATGTATAACTCATGCCTTGTTCACCTTTGACTTGCGGCCATGGTTGGTTGATGGTGCAGGCCTTGGCACCGGCATCAGTGGTACAACGACCTTCGTATTGATCATTCAGCACGGTAGTCAGAATGGTCAGGGATGCTCCGAAGTCAGAATACACCGAGTTATCGTTCTCACCGCCAATTGCGAGATACTGCGTATCCATGAAGAGATAGCTACCGACCTGCACATCGGTAAGACCCCGTATGTTGTGATCAATATTGTAGGTGCCTGTGCCACCGCCACTGAAAATCTCGGTGGAAAGGCCGCTGGCCTGAAAAAGGTCATAGGTGGCTGTTGCGGCGGCTAGCCTTCCCAGAGTCTGGTCGCGTCTGGCGGCGAAACCCTGAACATGTTGCGAGCCACCGTCGTAACAAAGCAATCCTCTGAGAGAAAGCCCCGGCAGGCTGTCAATAAGTTGCGCCAGCATAAGAGCCGACTCACCGGGGGTAATTCCAGTACGATGACCTCCAGGGTCAATGTCAACCACTACAGGGGCGGTGATATTGAATGCTTGGGCAGCTTCGGACAGTAGGCGGGCATTGGACATGGAATCAGTGGCATGAATAAAACTTGTATTAATCCGGCTCAATTCCATAGCACGCTTGATTTTGGTAGGCGTGACATTGGTGGTGGTCATCATGATCTCTTCAATGCCATGTTCGAACATCACCTTGGCCTCGCCTACCTTGGCAGTGCAAATACCAACTGACCCGGTATCAAGCTGGAGGCGGGCGATTATCGGACATTTATGGGTCTTGGCATGGGGTCTGCTGGCAATACCATTGCGGCGGGTGGTGCTTTGCATGGTATTGATGTTGGCCTCAAGGATATCAAGATCCACGCAAAGGGCCGGAGTATCCAGTTCCCATTGCGAAACATTTCGCTGCATCTGTCCGTCTACGAAAAAATCCTGTACCTCCTTGGCAGTGTAGCCGTACGTTTTGGCTGAAAGCCCCAGAGCGGCAACACCAGTAGTCTGCAGGGTAGATTTCAGGAATTGGCGACGGGTGTGGTTGTTGGACAATGACTTGACCGCAACAGGGGCCCCGGAGGCGGACTGTGGCGAATCCGTGGGCATATATCGGGAGGTAGTTGGGGATAATGGTTTATTCATTACGCTCAATCTCATTGAATACTCTACAGTCTACATCGTAATTCATGATGTGGCCAACAGACCGCTTTGGGCGATTCCATCGAAAATGAACTGTACCGCAAGAGCCGATAGCAGGACACCCATAATTCGACCCACCACTTGCATGCCGGTTGTGCCAAGTAGCCGTTCAAGCTGTGTGGACAGCAGGCACATAAGAAGTGCAAGTCCGATAATTATGACAATGCTACCAATAACTATAGCCTGTAGGGCATAGTTGCCCTCGGCATTGGCCATTAACAGAATCGTGGCACCCATGGCCCCGGGTCCTGCCATTAGTGGCGTGGCGAGGGGGAAGACCGAAATATCCTGTCTAGCTTTGGCTTCTGCCTCTTCCTCGTCAGTGGTGGAGGTGCCACCGGAATGTCGTGCAAATACCATATCCATGCCTATCAATAGGAGCAGGATACCACCAGCGGTGCGAAGGGCGGCAATAGAAATGCCCAAGCTGGCCAGTAGCATTTCGCCCACCAAAGCGAAGATGATCAGAATAATGCCAGCAATCAGAGCGGCTCGTATGGCCATGTGTTGCCGACGCTGTTTGGGCATGCCGGCCGTCAGTCCAGCAAATACAGCCGCCACATCCAATGGTCCCACGGTAGCAAATAGCGTGGTCAAAGCCACAATGGCGATTTCTAACATAGCGTCTTGATCTCAAGCCGGTGCCTACTGCCCGGCAAGTGCAAGGCGAACCGCTTCTTCACAATGAATGGTGGTGGTATCAAACAGTGGCAAGTCGGTATGTTGTTGTTGCACCAATAAGGCAATTTCTGTGCAACCAAGAATAACCGCCTTTGCACCACGGTTGCCAAGATTTTGAATTACCTCTAGATACCTCTTGCGGGAAGACTCGGTTATTTTTCCTTGGCACAGTTCCTCGTAAATGACCTCATGGACCAGTTCTCTCTCCATAGATTCCGGCACCAGCACATCAAATCCGAAATTATCAACCAGGCGTTGCTTGTAGAAATCCTGTTCCATTGTGAAGCGGGTCCCCAGCAGACCGACTCGCTGAATTCCGGTGGCATGCAAACGCTGGCCGGTTGCATCGGCGAGATGAAGTAGTGGTATTGAGATAGCCGATTCTATCTCTGGTGCAACCTTGTGCATGGTGTTGGTGCAGATAAGCAGGAAATCAGCCCCTGCGCGTTCGACTTTACTCGCAGCATCGGCCAGGATGACTGCCATAGCCTTCCAGTCGCCAGCATGCTGTAAAGTTTCAATTTCTGAAAAATCCACGCTGATCAGAGCTATTTTTGCTGAATGCAGTCCACCCAGTTGTTGTTTCACACCTTTATTAAGCTGATGGTAGTAGGTGCTGGTGGATTCCCAGCTCATCCCGCCGAGTAAGCCGATTGTTTTCACAGTGACTTTGCTCCTTTCAGTGGTGAAAAAGTTGCTGATTGTAGTGGCTTTTTCCGGCAGTGACTATGTTTTCAACAACAAAATGTTCTACACTTCTTCAAAATTAACCGTCCAGATTAGCGTAAATTACCACTGTGATGAAAATCAGCTTGAGACTTATTGCCTATAGTTTCACCCTTGGCCTAGTTCTCTGTGCCAGTAGCGGGTCTGCCGACAATGCAGTCTCCACGCAGCCCGAGGAATTTGTAGCGATTCCGGCAGATGGTCCGATCAGGACCGAACTGCGCTATTTTACAGCAAACAATTTCGTTGGTGAGCGTGTATTAGGATACCAGTCACCCACGGTCTACATGACGCAACAAACCTATGAGGCCCTGCTGGAAGTAGCAAAGGAGCTGGCGGTATTTAGTCTTGGTCTCAAGGTCTTCGATGCCTACCGACCACAACGGGCAGTGGATCACTTTGTGCGATGGGCCAGGGAGCTGGCTGATGTGCGCATGAAAAGTCAGTACTATCCTCGTGTTGACAAGGCCAATCTTATCAGTGAAGGCTACATTGCAAACCGATCCGGCCATTCACGTGGCTCAACGGTCGACCTTACATTGATAGACCTTGTGAGTGGAGATGAACTGGATATGGGAACGCCCTGGGATTTTTTCGATTCGGCATCTTGGGGAGACAGTGACCAGGTAACGGCTGAGCAACGTGCCAATCGTGCCTTATTAAGAATCATGATGACAAGACATGGCTTCAATTCGTTGCGAGAGGAATGGTGGCATTTTACCTTGGCTGATGAGCCTTTTCCGGAGACTTATTTTGACTTTCCGGTACAGTAAATATGAGGGTGATATTACTGGCAGATGTTTCTGCCGCATAACCACGTAAGACACTGGTTTCCATGTCGTATTGGCCGCTCTCACCGGAACAGATGGCAATAATTAATTATCCTGCTGGAATCTATTCATTCACAATAATGTTGAAACCGCCGTAGATCATGCGGGTACCATCGAATGGTGGTTTCACCTTCTCCGGTTGAATGCGGGGATCTGCCTCGATCTTTGGATATGCTTCATTTCGCACTTTGCGAGATGGCCAGCTGACCCAAGAAAAAACCACGGTTTCGTTTTCTTTGCATTTTACTGCTTGAGGAAAGGAAGTAATCTCTCCCTTGGGTACATCGTCGCCCCAGCACTCCACAATGCGGGTAGCACCATGTTCCCTGAACACCTTCGCGGCCAGTTCGGCAAACTGCACATATTCCTGTTTTTTGTCATTCGGGACGGCGACTACAAACCCGTCAATGTATTCCATGAGAAGGTCCTGTTGTTGG
>JAPORB010000190.1 GCA_026710425.1 Gammaproteobacteria bacterium | reverse complement strand
GAATTAGCAATGTTAACATCTGCAAAAATCTCGGTAATCATTCATAACTATATATTAAAGTAAGTATTCAGAATTTCACTGCTGTCGAGCAGCTATTGAGGTCTGGATATCTGAGGTTAAAAAGCTAAGTTATCAATTAATAAAATGATTGACGCACATCAGTGACTAAAACTTTAGTCAATAGAAAGTTGAATAATTTTTTCTGAATTTATTATTAAGCTAGTCAAGCGTTAATGATTTTCTGATTCAGTTAACTCTGGTGCAAGCAATTCAATTCGTTGTGTTGAACATAAGAATCCTATATGAAATCTAGGATTTATATGGAAATGCTTAACATATTCAATAACGCCTTCTGCTCGTTTAAGAACCTTTTCCGAAGTAGCAGCTGTAGAATTAATAAGTTCCTGATATCTTCCCAATAGTGAGGATTCATAAGATATAGTATTGGTTTCTTGGTAAGTTTCTGCTTTTTCCTTTATCTCTTTAGCTCCTTCAATTAAGAGTGCCTCAAGAAAATATCCATTTCGTATTTCTAGAAGATTCTTGATTCTATGAGATTTTGATATCTCATCCACAACTTTGAGGTCTGTGATCTCTCCACGGACAAAACTATGATAGATCTCAGTATTGATAGATCGTAAGAAAATAGCTATTACAACAGAATATGCGTATGCTGATTCATTACTTTTAAGTGATCCTAGCACTAATCCAAATCGATGCAAGGCCTGAGAGATCTGCCGGATACTAAGTTGTGTATTTTCAAAGATATTTATTAAAAATTCCTTAATATCTGGAAATTGTCGTTTTGCATTTTTGTCAAATGTTCGATCAAAATAATCTGGATATTTTGTTAAAGCCAAAATATTTTCAATATATTTCTCCCTTTTTGGAAATGGAAGCTGGAAATCTATATCCACAAACCTTTGCAAGTAACCAAGTGCATCAAAATCTCCACCATAAAGAGCCTTTATTGAATGAGAAAGTTGCATTCGATTAATTGCTAAAACGAAAATGATACCATGAACGGAGAATAAATGTTTGGCTGCTTCCAATAGACCAACAGCATAGGAAGGACGGCATCGGTCAAGCTCATCAATCATAATGACTAATGGGTTACCATCATTACCCTTAGATATAACTGCTGTCATCTCTTCTAATTTTTCTTTGAATTTTTTTATTAAGTCCTTAGATTCTTTATACGAAGAAAATTGCTTTTCAATAAAAGAATCAATATCAATAATTCCTGATGTTAGCATTCTAACAGCTGTTGTTGCAGTATATCTGAGCATGTCGTTTGTTAAATGATTAACCTTGTCAATTATCACTGCAGTAGCACCTTCGCGTGATTCCTTGAATCCTTCGGTTAATTCCGTTGACAGCATAAGGAAAGGATCATTTGAAAAGTCACTTTCCCAAGCATTTATCTCTATTACTGGAAAATTATCATTTCGCATATACTGAGCCCATAATCTGAGAAATGTAGATTTTCCTTCACCCCATGAAGCATCTACTGCAAGGACACAGTTACCATCAACTGACTTCAGAAGATGAGTTAGCACTTTGATGGGTTCTTCTCGTTCAAGCAAGTCATTCTTGAAAAGATCATCTTTAGGAATTTCAATTTCGGCAGGTTGAATTCTTATACTCATAGTAGTTTTTTAACCTATCATATATTCTGAATATTGCTCACTTATATTTTAAATCAATCTCAGTTGTGGCACTATCTCAGACTACTGACATACCTTAAATTATTATGGAAAGGAACAGTAAAGCTTTATGCCGCAATAGTGGGAATTAGAGCTTACAAAATCGCACAGTCAAAATCAGAGGAGTGGAAGTATGAGTAGAAAAAGGCCAGTGTCATGTGTGGGGAGCTGATAGTCTTTTCATGCATATTCGTCGAATGTATCATTGCAGCCCAAGATGCGTGCTTATACGAGTTCTTGTAAATGAATGATGCATCAGTTGTATTATAAGGCGGATCGAAATATACTAAATCAACCGTACCAGACATAAGATCTGAAATTGTGCGGATCGCTTGCGATGCATCAGCATGGATGAGATGACCGCTCATATGGGCATCATAGTCCTTAATGGAAGACAGGAGACGTTCCGTAAAATTCGGACTGAAATGTGATGTGTCCAGTACTAAGTGCGAATTTTCTTTGAGAAACGCTGCTTCAAAGTTATCGGAATATCCTTCTAATTTATCGGTGGAATACAGGTTTACCCACTCATTCCGCTGCATTTCATTCGCCGCAATCTCAGAATAGAATTCCTCGGGAATCCGGTCCAGTGTGATGCAATACTGTGTGTCGACGACGAATTTCTTCTTCAGCCACAACCGCTTCTGGAAATCTTCCAATTGGGCCAGAAATTCGATTAGGTACAAGGCGATACGCCGCAACACCTTGACTTTCATAAGATAGGTTTCCACGCGAGGAGCGTCTGCAGCCTCAATGTCATCAAGCCGCATGACCTCGTTCTTGATGTAGAAGTCAAGCTCGCGCT
Source organism: Gammaproteobacteria bacterium (assembly GCA_026710425.1). GTDB lineage: Bacteria > Pseudomonadota > Gammaproteobacteria > Pseudomonadales > Pseudohongiellaceae > UBA9145. The sequence goes on along the minus strand of JAPORB010000190.1, from coordinate 34,483 downwards.
TCAGGAACCCGCCGAGATCCTTATGGATAAAATAATCCATAGTGTTTCGACCGGTGTATTGAGCCAGATATTTGACCAGAAGCGTTCGGTCCTTCTCCGCCTCGGTTGGGGCAGGCGTTAGCTGGGCCTTCATAAAATCTTCCGCATGGTCAGCTTTTGGCAGTGCCGCTTCCACGGCTTCGACTGCTTCGGCTAGGCGCCTCTTACGCCAAGTACCATCCTGTCCAGTTTTCTCTGAATCAGCGCGATATTCAAACTGGATCACCAATTCTGGCGCTCCGGTCTCATCAATCTCAATCTTCACAGGTTCATCACCATGAATGATAAAGTAGCGCTCAGTTTGCTGCGAAGCTTTGATGTTATTGTGCTCACCTTCGGAGGCAGAAACAACACGGCAATGCACCTTCAGGGACTCCTCGCCAAACAGCTCTCCATGGTGCACCTTGAATTCCGTCGCCTGCGTTGGATCAAAGGTGAAATTCGTCAGATATTCGGAGGTTTTGATGTAGTACTGATCACGGTTAGCCCAATGGAGATACACTTTGCGCCCATCGTAAGGCACGGCATAAGGGGCGGCCTTGCCATCGGTTTCACGCGCAAAATATCGGCGCGACATGAAATCGCCACTCTCATAGTAGCGCTCAAAAAAGCGGTAGAGATGATCGTAAACATCGCCCTCATTGCTTCCGCTATCCTTTGCGGCGTTCCAAGCGGCCTTGGCCTTCTTTACCGGCTCAGTGTCGTCAGGATCGGATACGCCATAGCCAACGGCCTGTTTGCGTGCAGCCTCATAGCTTGCCTTCGCTTCCGCAATGCGGACGTGGTCCGACTCGCCAAATGCTTCGCAAATGATGCCAAGAAGATCTTCCTCCAGAAATTCCGATACCTGTGCCGCCTTGGCGTGCATGATGCGATAGAAGCCGAAATCGAGATCCGGTTGGTCGAGCTGGAACAGCTCCTTCAATAGACTAATCAATCTCGTATGTTGTTTTTCGATCTGACTCATGAATGGGCTACCTTAAACAACCGTCCAACGGATAGTGAAAAGCTGCTGTGATTTGATTATTTGAGATGCACCTCGATCTCTGCGATCATCATATCTCGTTTATCCAAGATTTCGTCCTCAACCTCGAAAATCTGCTGACGAGGCCGACGTTTAGATTTAAGGGGGTATTGAATCCAGATGTTGGAAATCGGAGTAACACATTAAGAACATAACAGCGTAGAAGCCTAGCGTCATTAGAATCCTTCCAATTAAAAGTCGAATGCAGTACTTGGAGGCAACTGGTGTCCCCAACCCGATTAAAGTCAGGCATGTATTACTCTAGTACGTATATCATGCTGACATAGCTTCCAGTATCAGTGATTTACCGGGCGTTCCTTCACGATTAAACGCTATACCAATCAGATGTATGGGCACATCAAGATGCCGGTACTTGTCCACATAGCCGCGATCCCGAATCTGCTCAATGGCTGCTTCGGCCGTTTCCTCCAGCCGATGAGAATCAGCTATCTTTAGCTCAAAAACAAAAACCTGATTCTGGTAGAGAACCACCATGTCCGCTCGGCCCCATCTTGAGGATTCCTCGGCCCGAACATCCAGCCCGGCAACACGCAGGCAACCAAACAGATTCGCAACATACCAAGACTCCTTACGGGCGTTTTCACCAAGCCACTGGTAGGGAATCCCTGCTAGAAACGAATCCAACTGCCCGGCAAAAGCCTGAAAGTCATTGCTCGCCAGCAACGCAGCAAAGGCCATTCCCTGATCGGAGACTTCAGGAGCAGGCTGCTCCAGAAACTCAAACAACCACCGGGTCAAGCTCTGGCGTACCTCAAAATTGGGATAATCAAGGGTGTAGATTGAATCCATTTCTTTATGTTGCTCTTCTGCAATGGTCAAATACCCGGTCTGAAAAAACAAGGCCATTGAGCCAATGTTGTTGACATCGAATTTCGACAGCTCAGACTCACTTACCCTCGGCTTCTCCAAATCCAGCAGACTGATGTTACTGTCCATCATTAAAGTGAGAAGAAAAGTGGGGGTACCGGTTTCGAACCAGTAAGACTTGAACTTGCGTTTTTGGAATAACAGAAGAATATCAAAGGGATTATAGACTTTCTCATCACCCAGCCAGTTGTAGCCGTTGTACCAGCGGCGGATCTCGTCACGATCAAGGCCTGCCAGCTCCGGGGCAAAGACTGAATTCAACTCCTTGTCGGTGAATCCACATATCGTGGCATAGTTTGGATCGAGGCTTATGTTATTCAGATTATTAAGGTCAGAGAAAAGGCTGACCTTCGAGAACATGCTCACACCGGTCACCAAGACGAAGCGGACATGCTCCGCAGCACCTTTTATTATGCCATAGATCCCTCGCAATTTATCGCGGTTGGCGATGGCCATTTCCTTATTGTCGATAACATCCAGAATCGGCTTGTCGTACTCATCCACCAGCACTACGATCTGCTGACCAGTGGCATGATGCAAGCGGTCCAGCAAGTCCAGCAAGTAATCCTGCGCGGTATTGCCCGGAGCCTCGGCAAGACCCGCATTGCGCTCAATTATGCCCAGTTGCTTGATGACACTCCGCTCTACATCCTCAGGACATTCATACCTGCCATCGAAACTGAGCCTTAGCACAGGATGTCTGACCGACCAGTCCCAATGCTTGTGGATATGAAGACCACGAAACAACGGCTCATTGCTTTCGAAGAGTTCCTTCAGTGTGCTCAGCAACAGGCTCTTTCCAAAGCGGCGCGGGCGGGATAGAAAGTAGTAGTCACCCGAATCGATTAGGTGTCTAATCTGCCTAGTCTTGTCAACATAATAACAATTTTTTTCCCGAATTATCTGAAAGGATTGATTGCCAATAGGAAGGCGAAGTTTATTCATTTTACATCTCAATTCCTATAATCGACATGGCAAAATACCTAACATGGATAGAAACACGAGTAAAAATTTGGGACATTTTCATTCCACCTACATTTCTCTTCATCTCTTAGGCTTTGAACTACACCCTGTGGATAAATACCTGCGTCAAATACACTACCTACAATGAATTAAGTGCCCAAGTTCTGAATAAAGTATTTTATGCATCAGTATGTGCTCCTAGTGCGTAATATTATCTAAGCCGGTTCGGTTGCGAACATTCGGTTATTTCAACGATCAACATCGAGAAGGTGTTGCAAGTACGTTCGGAAATGAATTCCCCTAAACACTAACAGACGATCGCGTAAGTGATGCCGAAATGAAAAGCCTGCATTGCAGGAAGCCAAAATTCTCTCAAAATATATTAGATAGTATGTATATCCAAGATAAATTATCGGATGTATGATACAGGTTTACGATTATATCTTGGTTAATGAATGATTTCATATATGAATGAGGCAGTTGCGTTGTTCTGAAACCCTTGATTTATATGAGCCAAAGGGCATCCTCAAAAGAACTTTACCCCAAAAAATGGTCATTATTGCCTACTTTTCGGCATATTCTTTGTTTTTGATGAAATTCCACCCCAAGCCAAAATGCCCAAAAATTATCTTCAGGTGGGATCCAGAAACCAAATTATGACTGATTGTATTGCGGGAGTGGGTAATTGAACACAAATTGGTTGGAATTAGTCCTTTTTAGCCACAGCGCAAATGCCTCTGAATAAAGTAGAGTTGACATTTAGAATCGGCTTGATGAAATTCAAGTTATCTATAGATTATTGTCAATGGTAGCCAAAATTGTTCATTGGTTATTGATTGGATATGAATCTTGATTCAATTTTCAAAATGCTAATTTATAGGGAATCCCGGATCTGTTGGCCGCTGGCAACATATATCCATTATTCATCAGCTGAGACTCAATCGTTTTTTCACTCACATCAAAAAGGCTCACCGCACTCTCAATTGCTGACTCGGAAAAATCATCATCCATAAATTCAACGAGCGACTTGATTGGGCACAGAAGTTCAGCTGCAAAAGCTCGTTGAAACTTTTGCCTTGAAGTCGATAGGTCCGCAGATACCAGCCATTCATCCGAATCATATTCCAGCAATCTCAGATAATCACCAATGAATCTTGCTAGTTCAAATCGCCTGGAGACAGGATGTGATTTGCGCGGGATAAGCTTTAGCGACCCATTTTCTCCACGCTCTGCGACAGCAGCCCTGGCTTTCTCAATGGGCATCCAGCTCTCGTATTTTTCCTTTGTCAGACCAAGTAAATGAAAAAGGTTTTCATTGGATAAATTGCCATCAGGCATGCCCATTTTACAGCGTAATTCATTTGCAGTATGTACTGCGAGCTGCCATGGTTTTCCCTCAGATTTTTGAAATACAAATTGTGGCATATCGGGTTTGCCGGTGATTCCCTCCAATTCAGTCAAAGCATAAATTTGCTGAATTCAGTCTTCATCACCTTTCGCATAGGCCCCTGAAAGTTCAGAAAAAGATGATCCCAACTTCTTCTCTAATGTCACTGCCTGACCAATTAATTTGTCAGGACACTCTCCAGGGTCATAACCGAGCTGTGCTTCAAGGAGACGATAAAGATTCGTCGTAGAATCTCGCTGCTCTTCTTTAATCAAAGACCAGATCTGAGATAGATCAGTATCTTGCAATCCTGAATCATTCAGACGAGTAACAACCTCATCAACGAAAGAAGACACCGCTAAAGTAAAGTTCTTCTTTGGCACTATACGAGAGTCATTTAAGCCATTGAGGTAAAATACCGAATGGTCCTGTTCTTGTGTGGGCTGAGCCCAGATTTGAATCTCTTCCCAATCAGGTGGTGCCATCACTAGGTTTGGCCAAACAAAACCGCTATTGGCCGCTGACATTTCATGGCTCAAACGCCAATCATGCCCAGGACCCATTCTGAGATCAGCTGGTAGAATCTCATAATGCAACCGCCACCATGAGGATACGAGCCACATTGCCAATGGGTACAACGATACATTCACTGAGTTCTCTATGGTTTCGGTAAATGTATTCACATTGCGCGTTAGGCAAAAATCATCGATATAAATCTCTAGTCGCGCAGTGGTTGCTTCCTCTAACGGGTCTTTATCGGGGCAGGATAACCACTCAAAATCTATGCGTAGATCAGCCATTTTTGCTCCAGAATTTCTTTACTTCCACTGCCATGGGTTCTTGATTGAGTAATGGATAGCCATAATAGGTTCCATCACCATCTCTTTTCGCCTCTAAAATCGTTCCATCCTCTGTAACAGACCAGATGGTATTTGGCCAGCCGTCTATAGCCAGTTCGCTTACGGCACCACGCTCAAGTCCCACTCGAAGATACTTTAATGCTACTTCTTGGCTGAAAATTTTCACTGTATCACATAAAGTTTTTCCTTTGCGATGTCTTGCAGGTGGTGTGAGCCCATAGTCACCTGGATTACGTTTGTGAACGGGATTCCCCGTGTACTTGATTTTTTTGGAGAGATTTTCCAACTCCTGAGGAGAATAAGTCCCAGATCTTGCAATCCTACGATTGCGATTGTATTTACGCAGCTTCTTCATCGTTGAATTCTGTTGGAGTGAACTTCTCTCCATCCATCAATATTCACCTAATCCGTTAGACTGCCGGACTGAGCACGCGAATCTGTTTTTCCTGTACCCCGACTCAATTACCGAAAGTCGAAACAGTTTTATGCCGATCTTGTAAAATAACGCAACATGGTCGAAATGCTCCCTGCACGTCCCAGAGCTACACTGCGCTAACAAATCAAACTCAAGCCGTTTCAATCCAAACATGCTCAATATTGCTTCGCTGACATCTTTTATGTTTCTGACCTGAATGATCAATTCCCCAACAGCAAGTTCCCGGGCGAGTATTGATCCGTTAGCTCGCGGCGGCTCATGTCCCAGTCAACACGGGTTGACAATCGGCGGGGATATTCCAGAAGCGGCACATCATACTTTTTCAGGCGCTCACTGAGATCCTGCGCACGATCGACCATTTCACTGCGTGGTGGCAGAGATTGCATCCAGGCAATTATAATCCGATTGCCGGAGGTCGGCAGCTTGAAGTTGAAAAACTCGCCAAAAGCACGCTGCCAAGTGACCGATTCATGGTCATACAGCCGACTGCTGGTGAAGGTATTGGCCACCAGCACCGACTCCTCGGTCATGATGGCCTGCACTTCCTGCAAAAATTCCCGGGTCAGCATATGCTCCGGAATGTAATCCCCGCTGAATGCATCAAGTACCACATAGTCATAAGTCTGCCCTCTCAGCCCAGCGCGCTTGATGAATGGCCGCCCGTCATCAACAAAAACCCGCATGTTTGCCGTTTCTTCAAAAAAGAAATACTCCTCTGCCACATTCACAACAGCTGCATCAATTTCCACGATGTCAATAGTGGCTTCTGGAAACAAGTCGGAAAAGGTCAGCGGAATGGACCCGCCACCAAGACCAATGATCAGGATACGCTGCGGCGAGGGATTCAAAAGCAGTCCGGCAAAACTCATGCGAGTATAATCAAATACCAGACGCTCCCGCTCATTCACCATCACACAGGTCTGGTTTCGGTCACCCCGGTGTACATTGAACAGTAAACATCGGCGTTCACCAACCTGGGTAACAGTAATGTCCCGATACCTTGATCGCTCTTCATGCAGGGTTTCACCCATGGCAGCGGTAGCAACCAGCATTAGACAAATAATGCTCTGCAAAACCCTAGGCACTATTTGCCTGCCCACTTGAGGACTTGAATGACTGCAGATTGAGAAGAGTATGGGCAGCCAGAATCAGCCCGCCAGACAGAATAAGTATGGCCACCGTGCCCCAAAGTATCTGATTCACCTCAAACCAAAGCACAAAATAGAAACTGGTACCTAGAGTTCCTGCCGCCGAACCGAGCGTGGAAACGAAATACAGGAGACCGGCCATCTGGCCACTCTGTTCCTCATGTTGCACCATCAACCGCACCGCATAGGGCGAGATCATCCCGAGAATACTGGTCGGAATAAAGAACAAAAAGATGGCCGCAAACAGAGAACCATAGCGCGGATCTTCAATGGTCAGAAAAATAGGTCGCATAATCGGATCAGCCAATAGAATCACTGGCAAGGAAAAAGCACCGGCACCAATGAAAAACAAAGCAAAAGTAGCTGCGCTGGGATTATGGGTCGAGAGACGGCCACCAAACAGATATCCCAAGGCAAGGGCCAACATGAAAATGGTAATGATGCTGCCCCACACCGACAAACTGCCACCGAAATAAGGCGAGAGAATCCGCACCCCCAGCATCTCAATGGTCATTATGCAAAAGCCACTGACAAAGGCCATCCCGGCGATGACTTGGCGAGGAAGGGCTCGATTCCTGGCTGTTCTGATTTTGCTCAATTCCGCCTCACTCCGGGATAAAATCAGACCGATTATCACCATTTGCCATAAATCAGCGGGCCTAATTCATGAATGAAGACAGGCATCAGAGCCACTAGGCTGAGTCTACCCACATGTCTGGTAAATTTGTGTTCTAATCCACCAGAAACAACAGATCCCTGTAGACCGTAACAGTCAGTCCTGCCGCCGACCAAGGTGCAGACCACCATCCAGAGCTATGACCTGTCCGGTGAGATAACAGGTGGCAGGAGAGACCAGGTACAGTGCCAGACCGGCCATGTCCACCGCACTACCGATGCGCCCCAGTGGATTCTCGGCTTCGAATTTGTCCCGATGCTTATCCAGCATAAAATCCGTCATCTTGCTCTCGAACAGACCAGGGGCAATGGCATTAACAGTCAGTCCCTTTGATGCCAACCGCAATGCCAAATTTTTGGTCAGAAAATGCACCGCTGCCTTGCTGGCACCATAGGCATAATTTTCACTGGAGGATACCCGCAGGCCATCAATGGAGCCGATATTAATCACCCGCGAAGGATTTGCAGTTGTCGCCTCCCTGGTAAGCAACGGCATCAAATCACGCGTCAAGGTAAAGATGGCCTTCACATTAATATCCATGACCTTATCATAGCCCGCATCGGGATAGTCTTCGAACGGTGCACCCCAGGCTGCGCCAGCATTGTTTACAAGGATATCAACTTTTGCTTCCCTCGCACTGATAATCTTCACGAATTCACTGCGACCCTCGGTCGTTGCAAGATCGGCTGGGAACGCAATGCACTCACCCTTCTCAGATAGTTCCTCCGCCGCTTGCAGGCAAGCCTCTCGCTTGCGGGCAGTAATGTAAGTCCTGATTCCGTTCTCAACAAAACCGGCAGCAATCATGCGACCAATACCACGTGAGCCACCAGTGACTATCGCTACCTTACCGCTAACGTCGAACAGTTCCGAGATACGAAGAGACATAATAAGTTACTGCCAAGGTTTCCAATCAATGCAGCAGTTACTCAGTAATCTCACCACACATAATCTGTTCACACATTCGCTGTAGCACAAAGGCCTTCTGTAAAAACCCGGCAAAGCGTTCATCCTTGGTGTGCCCATGGTAATAGCGGTAATAAATCTGCTGCCCTACCACACATAGCCGAAACACGGCAAAGCAAAAATAAAATGCAAAATCATCTACCACCAAACCAGTGCGTTGCTGGAAACGTTCAATGATCTCCTTGCGTTTCGGTGCTCCCTTCATATCCGAAGGCATATTGCGGTATTTTCTGAAATAATCCGGATCCGTGGTTTGTACCCAATACCCGAGAGTGCAACCCAGATCCATAAGAGGATCTCCTACGGTGGCCATCTCCCAGTCCAACACTCCAATCACTTGCAAGGGATCTTCCAGACTGAAAATCACATTATCAAGTTTGTAGTCATTATGAATCACGCTAGCCCTGCCACTATCTGCTGGAATGCGGTCCTGCAACCATTGCATCGTGTTGTCCACATTTACTGTGTCCGGGGTATGAGAATTGGACCAGCGTCGACACCAGCCATCTATCTGACGCTGCACATAGCCTTCAGGCCTGCCAAAATTTTCCAGACCAGCGGCGGCGAGATCAACTGAATGCAAATCACTCAGCACATCAACAAAATTGAACAATTGCTGCCGCACCTGATCAGCGGACAGGTCCAAACCACTGGGGTACTGTCGGCGGATTACCAGCCCCTTGATGTAATGCATCAGATAAAAATCACACCCGATGACTTCGTGATCGTCACAAAAATGAACCGGCTCAGGCCCATAGGGGTAGATATCCTTCAATGCTGAAAGGATTCGGTACTCCCGCGACATGTCATGAGCAGACTTTACCCTGGATCCGAATGGCGGGCGACGCATCACCCACGACTCTTCACCACTTTGCAGGTGGTAGGTTAGATTTGAGTGCCCACCAGGAAACTGCCGGACATTAATTGTTGCCGCCTTACTGCCGAGGACTGGCTCCAGATAACTTTTGAGTCGATCGATATCTAACTCTTCTCCGGCACGAATGTCCCCTGCCTTGTCGGCTAGCCGTTCAGTATTCATTCAAAGCTTCTCTCAACGGTGAGTAATCAGATGTTGACGATGCGGCAGTTCCAGATGTGGCAGACTGTTGAACTGGTCGAGTGACACACGACCTCCGCCGTAGCGTATGCGGGTAATAGAACTGTTGTAAACCATCCAATTGGTTGCTATTGCCTGCGGGTTGGAAAAGCCCAGCACACGCTGCATTGCAAGGGCGATTACACCTCCCGAGGTGGATATCAGCACCTGACACCCCCTAGGGAAACGCTTCATCAGTGCATCTGTAACACCATGCACTCTGGACTGAAATTCCTCAAATCGCTCAAAGCCGGATTCCTCACCATCAGGCTCAAGTTCATTTGCGACCCATCTGGCCGTGGCTGCATCAAAAATTCGCTGAAACAATCGAACATCACGAATGGGCCATTCCATATCTCTCATAGCCTCATCCTTGTTATGCTGACGCAGATAAAGTTTGATCACCGCATCAGCACTATATTCATTCAGTTCCGGGTCCAGCTCAACCACTGGTGCAGAACCTTTGATTAAAGGCAACAACTCCCTCGCCGTTTCCTGCTGACGTTGCAAGGAACCACTCACTAGATGATCAAAACTGATTCCTCTGTCCTGTAGATGCCTACTCAACAGGCGTACCTGTTCAAAACCCTGGTCACTGAGCTTGTCATAGGAAGCCGCACCAAAGGATGCCTGCCCGTGTCTTATTAGAACTAACTCGCTCATGTTACCGCAGTAGCTCGCATGTCAGGCAGGTTAGCTCGTCAGTAGTGTTAGCAAGCAAAGTCATGGATTACAGACTGGCGTAACGTTCGGTATGATACTCACCATCCCCGAACTGCAGATCCAGTGCCGTAACACGCTTGAACAAATGCCCTACATCCAGCTCATTGGTCATGCCAATGCCTCCATGTATCTGGATGGCCTCCTGCCCGATAACCTTTATGGCCTTTCCCAGACGGCTTTTCGCCGCTGATACGGCTCGGGTTTTTTCCTTTTCGCCTTCCTGACTGTCCAGTGCCATTGCTGCCATGATCACAATGGATCGAGCCAGCTGGCATTCAATAAACATGTCAGCCATTCGATGCTGCAGTGCCTGAAAGGTGGCAATAGCCGTGCCAAACTGCTTACGGGTTTTGGTGTATTCCACAGTCTTTTGCAACAGAACTTCCAGCGCACCCACCGCCTCAGCGCACGCACTGACGGTAGCCTTGTCCACAGCAAGCTGCAACCCAGTAGCCGCTTCTCCCGCTATCCCTAGGCGGGCATTGGTCGCAATCCTTAGATTGGCAAACTCAAGTTCAGCGGCACGCTTGCCGTCCACCGTTGGATAGTTGCGGCGGATAACGCCCTCAGCTTCAGCATCTACCAGAAACGCCGACAATCCATTGCGATCCCTGGTCTCCCCGAACTCGCGAGCGATGACAATAAACTGATCAGCCACTGCCCCACCCAATACCCCGGTCTTACTGCCATTTATCTTTACAATATCACCTTCGGCTACTGCCAAGGTTTCCACATTAAAAGGGTTATAGCGGGACTGAGGTTCAAGGTAGGCCAGAGCCAGTTGCCGCTCGCCTGCCATAATGCTGTTCACCAGATCTTGCTTGCCGGGGCCCTCAGCCAGCTGTGCCACCGCAGTACCGGCAAGAACGGCATTGGCAGTATAGGGCTCGACCAAATTGGCCTTGCCAAACTCTTCCATCATCACCATGAGGTCAATGGCTGAACCACCCAGTCCACCCTCCTCTTCGGTAAACGGAACCGCCAGCCAGCCAAGTTCTGCAAATAATTTCCAGAACTCCTCACTATAGCCTTTTTCACTGGCAACAAGCGCATTGCGTGTCTCGAAGTCATAACGCTCCCGCACAAACTTCTGCACCTGACTTTGTAGCATCTGTTGCACTTCAGAATAAGAAAAATCCACGATTTATCCCTGTTTATTTTTAGATGGCTTGCAGTCTTGCTAGCTAGGTATGACCCAAAGAGAAAGGTGTGTGCCTTACAAACCCAGGACTGCCTTGCAGATAATATTGCGCTGAACCTCGTTGGAGCCGCCATATATACTTTGTTTGCGATTATTGAAATAAGTCAGTGCCGTAGAGGCGGTAGTGCCAGGCCCAAGCGGCATGCCGTCAAATCCAGCCTCAAACTGCTCAGGTACATAGGGCAGCGCATTGTAACCGGCCAGTTCCAGAAACAGCTCATCTATCCGTTGCGCCAGCACCGTCCCGACAATCTTCAAAATTGAAGACTCCGGACCCGGAGCCTTGCCCACATTCAGTGCCGCCAGTGTCCTCAACTCTGAGTATTCCAGTGCCTGTAATTCAATCTCAACCTCTGCAATTCGCTTGTTGAAGCTTGGATTTTCGCTCATAAACTCACCAAGGCCATCGTCGGTGGCGGCTGCCAGCTTGCGTAGTGCCTTGAGTCTGCGTTTGCTGCGAGGCACTCCGGCTATACTGGTTCGCTCATGAGTCAACAACACCTTGGCATAAGTCCAACCTTTATTTTCCTCTCCGATGAGGTTTTCGACCGGAACCCTAACCTCGTCAAAGAAGATCTCGTTGACCTCGGCAAAACCATCTATCAACTCAATTGGCTTTATGGTAATGCCTGGGGATTTCATGTCGATTAGCAGAAAACTTATACCTTCCTGTTTTTTTACAGTGTTGTCTGTTCGTACCAGACAGAAGATCCAGTCGGCATATTGACCAAGGGTATTCCAGGTTTTGGAGCCATTCACTATATAATGATCACCTTGGCGCTCCGCTGAGGTTTTCAGAGAGGCCAGATCGGACCCGGCATTAGGCTCGGAGTAGCCCTGACACCACCACACATTGCTGGCAAGAATATCCGGCAGGAAACGCTGTTTCTGCTCTTCCGTGCCATAGGCCATGATGACCGGGGCCACCATCTTGATACCAAAAGGTATTGGCTCCGGTGCACCGAACAGGCCCATTTCGGTGGCAAAAATATGGCACTGAGTATGGGTCCAGCCAGTGCCCCCATGCTCGACTGGCCAGGTAGGTGCTGCCCAGCCCTTCTCATAGAGGATTTTTTGCCAGCGCACCATTTCCTCTTTGCCCAAACGAACACTGGCATCGACTTTGGCCTTGAGATCGGCGGGAAACTCATTCTTGAGGAAGGTGCGAACTTCTTCCTTAAATGCTAGTTCTTCAGCTGTAAAATCGGCATTCACCGGTATACTCCTTGCAGCATGCTTATCGCAACGCTACATCACAATATTCACAAATCCAACTACAGTGGCAACTTGGCTGACCGAAGAATCCTCCGATCCAAGCGATCGGTATTGAAGGAAAAGTTTACCATTGATGGGGCTGCGAATAAACTATCCATTGGCAAGAGGCAGATAGCTGATCAACCTCCAACGAATAAATCAATTTCAATCTGCTGGCGGAATCAATCCAGTCTGCCATGAATACGTTGCAAACGAGATTTATAGTTTATGCCGATAGTGCTGATACCTCAGAGTCAACCTGAAGCAGCCCGATTCATAGAAATAGAGGGGGCTATTACCATCCAAATTTTTCACCAGTGGCTACTCTAGCTCACCAGCCTCATTCAGTAGCCCATATTCAGTCATTCCGCAGACAAAGCAAAAATGCCAATAAATACCACAAAGTAGTGAAAGCGGATCTAATGCGCCGTTTCCCATCAGAATTTCAGGGTTATAAACCCATGTTTCCACAACTTAATCTGACTTTTAGGCGAAACCTCCTTCACACTTTTAATGCTAAGCATTCTCTGCATATGTTCGACTAGAGTCGTATAATATGTCAGCACCTTTAGCTTTTTACTGTTAGTAATCCTTGCCCTTGCGTGATCCCCTGCCCGCGGTATGCCATGTGACTCTTTGAGGCAACAGATAGGTAAATTTTGAACATGTGATGGCTTGATAATCAGCCTTTCAACAGCCTCATAGAACTGGATATTGCCTTGAGATTCAAACGACAGAACCCTATTACGGTCCATGCTTTCGATCTACGCAAATTCTGATACAACCAATTCTTTGAATGCTAGATCGGAAGTAAATGTTGAGCACCAAAATACCACGGCCAGTAGCTTGGGTGTTTGATTCTGGAACATATCATCATAAAGAAAGTAAATATAATAGTTGTGATAGTACTTTCAAATAAGGTGGTCCGCATAACATAAAGAGCACTTGACATCAGCCCTGATCAATATTGCATCAGGTAATTTATGCCTTTGCAGAAACTGCTGTTTTGGCAGCCCTAGACTAAATCCTAACATACCATGAATAGAGGTTTCGACAAGGCATTACAGAAACATGCTTTTACGCCCCTGAGCGGCCTAATGCAGGAGAGTCTCATCAAACCTTTTACGCTCTCACATCAGATATGAAACCACTCATCTACATTATCAGCCTATTTTTTGTTCCAGCAAGTTATGCATGGCATTTTCTTCATCCGATGTCTCATCTGATGGCAACTCGTAAAGCAGAAACTCATAAAAGTACAGAGAGAGTGGATCAACCATGCCGTTTTTCATCAGATTTTCCAGATTGTACTTCCAGGTATCCACCACGGCATCCCAATCTTCTCCAGGGGAAACATCCAGACATTTCGTTCGAATAAGTTTCTAGAAATGCTCGCGGGTGGTTGCATACTCTTGAATAGTATTGGGTACTTCACTACCCAAGAACTTCGCCGTCGCATGCTCACCTGACAGCGGCAAATCTGGCAGAGACTTATTGAAGCGTACAAGATAATGTCAATCCACAGGTGGAATTAACACCATTAGATCATCAGCTGCCTCGTAGAACAACTGCATACCAGTATGATTGAAGGACAGGGTCTTGCTATGACCAACTGTTTCGATCTGAGCGAGTTCCGAGGTCACCAAATCCTTAAATGCCAGGCCGATAGTGGATGTTGAACACCCCAGCGGTTCTGCCAGCTACTTGAGCGTCAAGCCCCGATACCTCCCATGCAATAGACAATTGAAGAGCACCAATTGTGACCTTGTTTTCAGTTATGGTGGTTTTAATGACATTGGACACCAGTGGTGTTGGAGTTTAAAGTCTTGTTTTCAACCTAATCAGCAGCCTGAAGATCAACCTTTGTCCGAGTAGATCCTGGCGAGAGCAAAGTCAGTATTCAAGACTGGCCGCAACATCGTGTTGATTTCCGTCTGAGTCGTTCGCATCGACCGCGCAGACATAGATAGATCGTGCACTTCTCATTCAGGCCCGGCTGCCGGATCAGAATCAATCCGCCAGCAGAGGGGCCTTCATCGCCATCAATAGGAGTTTGGGCCAGGCTTGGCCGCCAGCCTTGTCTCACTCAGACCCGACATCGGCGGGTCTTGACTGAGCATAGAACCTCTCTGCCAACACTTCTGACATTGTGTTTGTGGAGCATCAAGTTCGTAATGATAGCACACCTGTTGTTCCTGCTACTTGGCGGCCAAGATGACCATAAACTGACACCTCCACTTCCCACTACAACATTATCTACTGGCCACAGAATCCGCAAAAAGTGGCATCAAAGTAGCCTCTAGTGGTCTTGAAGCCTTACCGTACCACTGCCTAACTGGTCCTCGGTTTTAGGGTATCAAAGGACAAGCCATTGCCTTCGACAAAAGTGATTCGAATGTCATGGTCAAGATCTGACCACTTGCTGCCGATGATAAAGAGAGCATCAGGCAGATGATTTGCTAAAACGTCTTCCCGGTTGATGGGAACCAGACAAATTGACTTGGCACGGCTACTTGAAATATTGGCAAATCTCTGCGAAAAATGATAGAATTTTACAATTATATGGGGTAACATACCTCATGCATTGAGACTGGTGCATTTTTAAGCCACTTATTGAATTTAGAGACCGCCTTACTTTCTTTCAGGAGTTGTTATGAAAATAACTCAATTAACAAAATTGGCACTGCTGATCTTAACACTGAGCATATTCGTTGGCTGTAGTTCTACCAGCGAGGAAGTCGATACCGGGATGACACAAGAACCCGAACCCACAGATAACTCCCAAAGTGAGGCCGAAGCGGCAGCAGCCCGTGCGGCAGCAGCTGAGGAGCAAGCACGTCGTTCAGCTCTGGCGACAAGGGTTTTTTACTTTGACTTTGACATTGCAGATATTCGCGATGAGGATCGGGACACACTGACCTATCATGCACGCGACCTGGCGGCCAACCCAGACCGCAGCGTGCGCCTGGAAGGCCATGCTGATGAACGCGGCACTCGGGAATATAATCTCGCGCTTGGTGAGCGGCGGGCCAACAGTATCCTGAACTACCTGATCGTGAATGGCGCAGCACGCAGTCAGCTTGAAACTGTCAGTTATGGTGAGGAACAACCGACTGACCGTGGCACCAATGAAACTGCGTACCAGCGCAACCGCCGAGTCGAAATCGTCGATCCCTGACAACCGATTTTGGAAGAACTGACCGAGCCTTCGGGTTCGGTCTTTTTCCCAATCTGCTCCTGCCAGTGCAATATTCGGGGTTAAGACGGAAGGTAGAACTTGGCAACCAGTAGTTGCAACAGTGGGTCAACCATCAGGCCAATACCTGCTTCAGACTGGTACCAATTCGTCTGATTGCATCCTCACCCGCAGCAATACCGCCAGCAAAGGAGAGGAATGCATGGATCATATCGGTATAACACCAGTGAGTAACCGATACCCCAAATTGCTGCAACCTGTCCGCATAGGCTTGACCCTCGTCCCGTAGTGGATCGAATCCCGCCGTAATCAGAATTGCCGACGGCAGACCACTCAAATCTTGCTTCAGAAATTGCAGCTCAGGGTCCTTGACCTGCTCGGGCGATTCAAGGTAATGGCTGCGAAACCAGTCCATGCCTGGTCGGGTGAGCAAATAACCTGAGGCAAACTCCTGAATAGAAGGAAATTTCATGGTCGGGTCTACCGAGGGATAAATCAGAACCTGCTGCACTGGCATAGGAGCCCCGTTCCGCTTGCAGGCTAGCGTCACAGCTACGGTTAAATTACCTCCAGCACTGTCGCCACCAACAGCCAGTCTGGAACTGTCGATTCCCAATTCCTCCCCATGCTCGGCAATCCAACACCAGGCATCATATCCATCTTGGTGAATGGACTTGATCTTGTTCTCTGGTGCACGTTCATAATCTATAGAAATCACCGTGCGGCCACTATGCATGGCCAAACGCTGAGTGACAGTATCGTAATCATCCACGGTAGAAAGCACAAAGCCTCCGCCATGGAAGTATACGAAACAACCTCGACCAACACTGTCCGCGGTAGGCACATACTGGCGGGCATTCACTGACCCTCGACGGATGGGAATGTTGAGGTCAATAATGCTGTGTAGCTCACAGGGTGCGGGGGCGAACGGATTGCCTCTCTCTGCCCTGAAAGCCCGGGCCTGTTCAGGTGTTCCCTCCTCGATTTGCGGCAACCGGGCCGCTGACTCGGCTACTTTCGCCGCCATTACATCAAGTTCGGTTGCCCGACATGCCGTCTCGCTGATCATCATCTTCTCCATGAACTCTCCCGTTGCAGTTAAAAAACCATGTCTCTCGGTCTTGCCGGCTGAAAACCAGCTATCCAGATCAATATAGTGAAAAGAAAAAATCCAGGAACCACATAGGTCAGAATCATGCTCAGTTCCTGCGTCACCAGCTCCAGCAGAACTATAACGGCATAAACCATCATGGCAAGCACATGAGCCAGAAAATAGTAATGGATGAATGGGGTACTGTTGTGGGTCATGGGCCAGGGCTTGCATAGAAAAAGCCATTGCAGGGCGATCACAATACCCAGCAGGTCAGTGGGCCAAAACAGCAACAGGTTCACATTGTGATGCGTATCAACATGACCCGAAATAAACCAGCTAACCAGCATTAGGATTCCGTAAACACCACTGAACAGGGAAGTCGTCAACCCCAACAACCCCAGCAGGCGGAAACTAAATGATTCCTGCTTTATACCGATTCTTGAACGACTTGCAAATGAATTCACAGGAGTCCTTTTCAACATCAAGAACAGCAACAGAACCGGTGCCAATAACCCGACTGATGCGATATGGAAGGGGTCAGTCGCCACCGTTGGTGCTGGGAACTCGACAATAACCTGCGAATCGGAAAGTAGTGGCAAACGTCCGCCATCCTCCGCCACATCAGATTCCAGCATGCTCAGTGTGCTTCTCAGTGTTAGTGGCAGGTACAAGCTCTCCCATTCACTTATGAGGGTGTCAATATTGCTGTTCATCAGCACATCAAGAGAAAACCCAATCAGGGGTGTGGATGCATAATGGTTTCGAATCTTGTCGCGAAAAGTCTCGGAAGTTTTCCCAGAAAAACTGGTCTCTACCATACCATCCATTGCTTCATTCAAGTAGTCTCGCACCCGCGTGGTGCAGTTATCATAGTGGTAATGATACGCATACCCCCGATTGTTTGCTTCTGCATTCCAGGCCAGGCGACGATACAGAATTTCTTTTTGCGGATTGGTAAGGTTAATCCGGTCCTGCCAAACCGTGCGTTGCTGGGACCGATAGAGATCAAACTCAATTGCTGGCGAGCTGATTGCCAACCGGTAATTCAAGACTCCTCTTAAAAAGTTGAATGCAAAAACGGCAATACTGTCATTGACATCAAACACCCCCCAGTTATAAACCAGATCTGAATTGGAGTTTTCATCATAGACCCGCAAAGCTGTATGGCCAAAATTGTCCCAGACACTGTCACCGACATCCACGGTAATGAGATAGAAATGCACGCCACTCATATCCGCAGGCACCGGGTATTGACTGGTAGCAATTTCTGAAAATTGCGCTCCGCTAACCGTTCCTGACAGTACCAAACTCAGGGCCAGTGCCCGTAGCAACAGACTGCCTGTCCGCCAACCACCAAGGCGACGGGCCAATTTGCTGCACCTGATTTGCTCGAAAGTCATTTGCCTTCCGGCTCCCCCGCCAGTTCAAGTTGATGATGGCCGAACACTTTACGGCTTCAGTCCCAGGCCAAACCTGATGGTCAGCATCATTTAAGCAGCATGCGATGATGCCAACAAGCAGTCGATCTGCCTGCCCTATGGCCTTTCTTCTACCCGGACCTCAGCCATACGCTGACCTCTGAGAAGATTGACCATGCCATAATTTTCTTCATGGCAGGCATACTCATGAATCTGCCCGTTTACCTTTACCATGGGAATCATTGCCGTAACCTTATCCTTAAAAGTGGCGGGATCTTCCACCGTGAATTCATACTCCAGAGTGTAGGGTTCCGTGCGGGTAAAGCGTTCAATGATCCGCTTGTTGGCGGCAGTGCCCACGCCATTGAAACTTTGTGTCAGATCACTGAAGTTCAAGGTTTCCACCACCAAGGTATCGCCTTCCCAGTAACTCCCGGAACTGCCCGACCATAACCTGATACTGTCATCCAGTGGTGGCTGATCTTCAAGTGGCACAAGACAAGTTGTGTGAACCATCTCTATTACCAGCACCATGGTTTCGTGACTTTATACCATCTGAATATTGTTGTTATAAAGGCTGGGAAAGAATGGCGGCCGGGCGTTTAAACCAACCACACACCGGTCTTTTGGGCCATCCTTGGCGATGCCACCTACAACCAACCGCACCGACCCCTCCCTGCAACATCCGGGTCCAAGCCCCCCATTGAGTGTGGACGATCCCTCCACCAGATCAGGCAACCGATCGTTTTCTGGATAGGTAATCAGAGATGTGCGGTTATCCCTACCGCTGCCCATTTCCAGCCAGAAGATATTGTATCCACCTGAACCAACGTTATTGAGAGCCTGCAGTCCCAGTTCGGTCTGGTTCGTTCGGGTCTCAATCTCTTCCTCTGTAAGAAAATCCTTGTCGCCGAACATCGCCGGACGCTGCATGGGAATATTGGTTGAAAAGTTCCAGGCTCCTTGCAAGTCTGGTTGTCCCCACTCGGTGTGTGGTGCTGTATAGTTGTCCTGAGCATATACAGTGGTACCAACATGTAACATCAGGAAAATAAAAATAGGCAGAGTTTTATTCATGACATCAAACTTTATCAAAACCATGCCAAAGGGTGAAGTCTAATCCGATGGCAGTCCTATTCACGAAAGATCTATCCGTTGAGATTAAACCATCCAAAACTTTGCGTAACCTAAACCAACACCGGGCGTACTAACAACAGCACCTTAAAAAAGGAAACTCGTCACTGTCTGCAAATCGGTAATAAATATGTTGCTAACAAGTGGCTGCACTGTAAATGGTATGATTGGTTATTTCTGCCAAACTTGAAGGACTTCAACCCCATGACCGAGAAAATGAACGGTGCTACTGCTCTAATCAATACACTGGCGGATTGCGGAGTGGATTTCTGCATCGCCAATCCAGGAACTTCGGAAATGCATCTGGTGCAGGCACTGGATGCCGTACCGCGAATGCGTTCGGTGCTGGCCCTATTTGAGGGCGTCTGCACCGGTGCGGCGGACGGCATAGGCCGCATGACGGGCAAGCCTGCCGCCACCCTCCTACATCTGGGGCCGGGATTGGCCAACGGGATAGCAAACCTGCACAATGCCAGACGAAGCAATGCCCCGATGATCAACCTCATTGGCAACCATCCACACTATCACATTGGATTCGATGCACCACTGACTTCCAATATTGACACACTCGCCAGAAACTTCTCTTGTTGGATTCATTCCAGTCCCACCTCAGAAACCTTGGCCCGGGATGGTGCCGATGCCTATACTGCCTGCCTGCGCCAATCCACGGGATCTACCGGACAGATTGCTTCCCTCATTATGGGGGCTGATGCCACCTGGGGGGAGTCACCAGGGCCAGCCAAACCCAATCCAGTTCCTCAGCGTGCCCGGGTTTCCGAACAGGCAGTGAAAACAGTTGCAAAAGTACTCTCCAACAGCCTGGGCACTGCCCTACTACTGGAAAATCAGGCCACCGAACAACCGGCTTTGGAGGCAGCTAGCCGCATTGCAGCCAAAACCGGATGTCGTCTGCTCAACAGTACTTTTCCGGCACGAGTTGATGGTGGGCCGGGTCGCGTAGCAGTTGAGCGTCTGCCCTATTTTCCTGAACAAATTCTGTCCACTCTGGAAGGCACTAAGCAGTTGATCCTGGTAGGTGGTGAAATCCCGGCCAGCTTTTTCGCGTACCCCGGCATACCGGGCCAACTAGTGCCGGAAGGTTGCAATGTCACCCGCCTTTCTGCCATTGAAGAGGATTCAATTGATGCCTTGCAGCACTTGGCCGAACGTCTAGATGTTAAAGATCAAGCAGTCCAATATTTTGAGCAAGACGAAGTGGCCAGACCAACCGGTGAGATTAACGGCAAGACCACGATTCAGTCCCTGGCAGCCACGTTGCCGGAAGAAGTCATCGTCTGCTCCGACTCAGGTGCCGGCAATGCTGCTTATTTCCATTGCCAGAATACAGCTCGTAACAGCTGGCTCAGTCTGACTGGCGGTGCCATCGGTCAGGGAGGTCCCTGCGCCACGGGAGCTGCATTGGCCTGCCCCGACCGACCGGTACTTGCCTTGCTGGGCGACGGCGGTGCAGCCTACACCTTGCAGTGCCTTTGGACACAAGCGCGTGAGGGGCTGAATGTAACCACGGTGATTTTTGCCAATAATAGCTACAATATTCTAAATGTGGAGTATGCCCGGCTTGAAGCGGAGAATATGGGCGAAATAGCCGCCAGCCTTTTTGATCTTGGCAATCCGAAACTTGACTGGGTTTCTCTGGCGCAGGGCTTTGGTGTGCCGGGAGCCAAGGCTGACACCACTGAACAGTTGTGTGATTTGTTGCAGAACAGTTACCTTACACCCGGCCCCTTTCTGATACAGGTCGGCGGCTAAAACAGGATATGCAGATTCTCACATGCTTTGACTCCGAACACCGCAATGTCAAAACTTGCCTTGGATACATTTTTCAACATTGAGAAAAGTGAATCGGTATTTTCAACTGTTGCTGACAAACCACGGATTAAACTGTCGATTCGATTAAAACAATAGCCACACTAAACCGATCAGACTCAAGGGTTACTGATCGGATACTCTTGCATATTTCTGGATGCGCCGGTTGATGACATCGGCTATGTATGCATTGTCCTCAAGGTCCAGGGTCAGGGCATGAGCCTCGCCAAACTCGCCATTGCCACGTCCGGGTCGGCCAATAGCACCCAATACCCGTCCTGTCATGTCAACTCGGGCCAGCTGGCCGTCAAAGCCGGTGGTGATATACAGGTAGCCATCAGTATGCAAATGCAGGGCACACACCATGGCATCAAACAACCACTCGCCCAGAAAGTTTCCCTCCGTATCATAGCGATGAATACGCATATTTTCGCGATCTGCCACATAGACGATGTCATTGGCATCTATCTCAATGGCATGTGCCATCCAGAACTGACCCTGATCAAAGCCTCGACTTCCCCACTGCCGGATAAAGTTTCCGTTCGGTGAAAATTTCAGAACCCTGGGTTCGCCAGCACCATGACCCTGCGCAATGTAGACATTGCCTTGTGAATCCAGAGCCAGATCATTGGGCTGATCAAGAAAATATTCACCCGTTGCCTCATCCCACAGACCGTTGTGACCCCTCGTTCCGATGGTCAATTGTTCATTTCCTTCGGAGTCCAGTTTCATGACCACATGATCAGCCACATCGGTAATCCAGATACCACCCTCTTCATCAAGAGTCAGACCATGGGCCCGACGCACAAGGTCCTGTGATCCAAATGATCGAATAAAATCACCGCCTGAGGTGAATTCAAGAAAAGGCCTACTGCCTCGGCTGAAGATCAACAGATTGCCCTCGTTTGTGACCTGAATGGCAGCATAGGACTCGTCCATGAAAGCGGCGGGCATATTGAAGGCATCACTAAACTCAATGGGCTCGTAGTCGGTGAGAGTGTAAGCCTGCAGCGGAAACAATAAACGATTCGGTCTTTGTGCCAAAACCTCGCTGGTAGTCAATAACATCCATAGGAGACAATAAATAGTTGTGGATTTCATAATGGTTCCTGAGTTGTGCGCTCCGTGCAATGTAGGACTCGTAACAGATGATCTAGGCCCAATCAAAATTCTTCTGGAATCTCCCCAGTCTGGCATAGAAGGGGTCGGCCAAGTTTTCATCGGACTGCGATCTTGAACCAAAAAGGCTCACCACCGGAATTACCATCATCGGCAACAGCAAGGTAAGGTAGGATGGATCTCGCCACTCCCCGAGTATGGTAATCAACTCATACCACCACTGGGCAAAACCGCCTGCTGCGGCATTATCATCTCCATCATACAGTGTGTTAAGCAACCACATGATGACACCACCGACAAATCCGCTGGCGATGCCCCAGAATACCCCCTGTTCGGTAGTCCGTTTCCAATAAAACACATAGCCCACAGCAATAGCCGGAGGAACTACCATGGCAAAGCCCAGCAATAACAACTGCAATACGGAGGTAATATTGCCAAGCCAGGCAACCAGTGCGCCTGCCGACCCGTAGACAACTGTGACCAGTTTGTAAGTGCGTAATTTTTGGTCACTGTCGAAGTTTTTCACGCCTGGCCACCAGTCATTAACCAGCATAGTGGCACTGGCTAGCAGGATGGGTGCACCTGAGGAGATTACTGCAGCCAGTACCGCCGCCAGTGCTACTGCACCCAGCACTGGCCCACTGTCAATCGCCAGCTGGGCAATGTTGAGATAACTTGCGAGGCCGCTCTCGGCCCCATAGTTAGCCATCGTGAGGATGCCAATAAAACCAGCAACCAGCGGCATCAGGGAAGCAATCAGACCTGCCAGGAAAAATCCCGGAATGAGGTAATCCTGTCGACCAGCCGAACTGGCATAGTTGGCATACACCGAGACGGCTGGAGTATGTATGGTGGCTGAAATAAACAGCGCAATAATGGTCGCCCAACCTATACCTGTAAAGCTCCACCAGCGAGCCGCGTCGCTACCGGAATCAGCCAATCGCTCAGTACTCAGTCGTACCACCTCATCCCAGCCACCGAAGTTATTCATTGCAACCAGTCCGACCAGCAGCAAGCCAAGAATGATAACGCTGCTGTGTACGATATTGGCAACCGCCGTGCCTTTAAGCCCACCAGTCACGGTAAATGTCACAATGAGAAAGCCACCGATTGCCACCCCAACTGCAAATGGCAGGCCTGTGACACCGCTAACGATAGAACCAATGACATAGGGCTCAATGATGTTTACTACCAGATATTCTGCCTGAACACATAAACTGGTTAACCATTGGCAACGATAGGAACCGAATCGCTGATCAAATATCTGCCCGACACTTACCACTTTAAGGCGACGGTAGGGAATGACGAAAAAAAGACCTACTAGGAACAAAGCAGCAAAGGAGTTGATGCCATACCACAAGTGGCCGATTCCCTCACTGATGACATCACCAGCCACGCCGTAAGTACCGGCTCCGCCAATCCGAGTACCGGCAACACCAGCTGCCAGCATGAAAATCCCCAGTCCGCCACCACCAATAGCCCAGTCGTTGGCGTTTTTATTGCTACGATTGAGGAAGATACCCAGTGCGAAGAAAAAACCCAAGTAGGCCGTGATGACAAAGGCTGAGATGCTCATGCACGACTCCCACTTTTATTGTAAAATATGTACTAAACCTCGCCTGATAAGAGAGGCCATCTTGGTTGCATACTACACCAACGACAGAGAAAGTATCCATGCCCCTTCCTGAACCCGGGACCGATGCCTGGTTGGATCAAGTGGGTGAGGATATCATTGACCCCGAGCGCCCCATAATCGACCCCCACCATCACTTGTGGAAGAAACGCTTTGGCCGGAATTACCTGTTGCCAGAGCTATGGTCTGACACTGGTGGTGGGCATAATGTACAAAAGACACTATTTATGGAGTGTCGTGCCTTCTATTTGCGGGAGGGTCCGGACTATCTTCGCCCACTGGGAGAAACCACCTACATTGCCGAACTGGCCAGACAGAGTGAACAAGTGGAGGATCAGGCAACGGTCGCAGGTATCATTGCCCATGCCGATCTTACCTTGGCCGGAGCCAACGAATATCAGTTGATTGAGTTACTGGACAAGCACAAAGCAATCTGCGGCGGCAGATTTCGAGGCATACGGCATGCAGCCGCCCGTGACAATCATCCTAAGGATTTATTTATTGCCGGGAATGCGCCCCCCAACCTTTACAGTCAGGAATCCTTTTGTAAAGGGCTTCGTCTGCTGGGTGCCAGGAATCTGACTTTTGATGCCTGGCATTACCATCACCAAAATCGAGACTTTCTTGATCTGGCACGAGATGTGCCGGAATGTACACTGGTACTAGATCACTTTGGAACGCCACTTGGCGTGGGCATTTATCAAAATTGCCGAGAAAATATCTTCCAACAATGGAAGCAAGATATGGCTGACCTAGCCAAGTGTAGCAATGTTTACGCAAAGCTTGGGGGGCTGGCGATGCCCGATAACGGCTTTGGCTGGGACCAGGCATGTCGCCCGCCGAATTCTGATGAGTTTGTCCGCAGACAGAAGCAATTCTATCTGCATATGATTGATTGTTTTGGGCCAGAACGATGTATGTTTGAAAGCAATTTTCCTGTCGACAGGCTGTCGATCAACTATCCAGCACTATGGAACGGATTCAAGAAAATGACAGCTGATTTTACCGAGGAAGAGAAACATGCTTTGTTCTATGGCACAGCGCAGAAGGTTTACTCGGTATAGTGTTGAGTTGGCTATAAAAGCCTGTATATTGAATGGGCTCGAAATTACCGCATTCATCTAACGGTAGGGGAAGCTGATGGTTCAACCTAGCATTCTATATCAATAACGCAAATCGAAATTTTCCCTCTTGCTTCTAGACTGAGCGTTGCTGTAAGCCTTTTATCAAGCTCTGACGCAGTTTGTGACCCTGATCTACATGGTGGTAACTGCAATTTCAATTGAGCACTATCAAATTTTGCTCAGGTAGAGGATCTAAATTCAGTTCTGAAACTGTACCATCCGGTACTATCTGCTTCAGTCGTTCAAAATCCTCCTTGCCAAACCAGTCAGCCTCACGACAGGAAAGTCGAAACTTGGGGCATCCCAGTTTTTCCAAATTTGAACTAACCAGATCAAAAGATGATTGAGCATTTGTCGAACCTGATCTAACTTCATCTAGACCGTCAATGAACAGAATTTTGCCATCGCATTTGTGTTTATCTCCAAATGTGATGAAATCCCTAGTTGAGATGTAGATGACATCGTCTCTATCTGACTCTTTCATGATAGCCAAAGTCCTGCCGAAACTCGGACCGCCAAGCAAAACATAAGCCGGGATTTCACCATAGGAAGATAACAGCCTTGAGCAGAAGGAGTTTGGCCATTCTGTTTTGCAGGTCTTGATCCCGGTGCATGTGCGTTCAACAATCAATATTCGAATCAATCAAACCAATGAGATGCGGGAAACATTAGAAATTCTTCCAAAGGAATACCTTGCCCACCTACTTTAAATACACATTCTGGTTGAAACAGCTTATTAAATTCTGTCAGCCCTAGAGATGTATTTTTATGACTGGCACTCTTTACTTCAATGCCGATTAACCTGGGCCCTCTTTTCAACACAAAATCTACTTCATGGGGACTTTTTCGCCAGTAATGCAGTTTAATCTCTGGCATGCCTGTATTGTACAGGTGTGCGCCAACTGTACTCTCTATAAGTCTTCCCCAGAATGTCCGGTCGACTTGAGCATCTTCAAAGTTGTAGCCGGAATTTACTGACATCAGTGCAGTATTGAGGATATTAAGCTTTGGGCTGGATGCTCTTCGGCGAAACAGTTGTCCGGCATACTTTTCTAATCCAGCTAACAATCCGGCATGAGTTAGAATATTGAGGTAGTGTGCCAGTGTGGTTGTATTTCCTGCACTCTGCAACTGCCCCAGCATTTTAGTGTAGGATAAAATCTGACCGGAGTAGCTACTGCAAAGCTCGAAAGTTCTTTTGAGCAATATCGGTTTGTCCACACGGGTCATTGCCAGAATGTCTTTATCAATGTTGGGTGTAATAATTGAATTACGAATATATTCACGCCAACGTGATTGATCATTAATGAAGTGAGCTGCACCCGGATAGCCACCAAAGTACACATAGCTTGGCAGATCAAAATTGAATGCATTGGCCATTTCGCGGAAGGACCAGTGTTCAACTCTGATCAATTCAAATCGCCCAGCCAGACTTTCAGCCAATCTCTGCTGCAATGGCAACGGAGAGGATCCCAGGATTACTACCCGCAAATTCCGATCGGCAAAGCGATCAGCATCCCAGAGACCTTTGACTATTGATGACCACTGGGGAATGTTCTGAATCTCATCCAGCACCAGCACGAAACCGGACTCATGTCGTTCAGCTTCCTTGCGGGCTTCCTGCCAGATTCTTATCAGCCATGCTGAATCATGAACGATATTTCTGGATTTAAATTGTTCCTGCTCGGTGAGATATG
The DNA here is from genome assembly GCA_026710425.1 of Gammaproteobacteria bacterium. Classification (GTDB taxonomy): domain Bacteria; phylum Pseudomonadota; class Gammaproteobacteria; order Pseudomonadales; family Pseudohongiellaceae; genus UBA9145. The sequence goes on along the minus strand of JAPORB010000190.1, from coordinate 7,581 downwards.
GAGAGACTACATCAGGCTCCAACATATCGACAGAGAAGTAACGGCTCTCAAGGGTGGTTAGTGCCAAGGCTTGTTTGACAAGCGTGCTCTTGCCGGATTGCCGCGGGCCGAAAACGAAAATCAAGGTTCTCGGGGGCTCCGCAATTCGGGCCAGCAGAGTGGATACATGATAGCGTTCATAGCGATTTTTCATGGGACAGTATTACATCATTGAGTAAAATTACTCAGTGATGTAATTGATTTACCGCACTTTTTCGGAAATTCTATATTAACTAATTAAAACAATAGCTTAACATATATAATTCTGATTATTTTGACTGATGCTGATATATAAAAGAGTGATTTAGATGGAAAATTTTACAGTGGTTGCTCCTGCAAGGGTTTCAATCCTGACGTGTTATAAACTTACTGGCATTTGTTCCGCCCGCTTCGGAAATGGGTTCAATTATGATTTGAGCTCATTCAAATCAATATCCACGATTGGATAATGGAATCTGATGATTTGTTATAATATTGACATGTTCTAAGAGTAAAAGTACGGGATTTACTGGCATCAAAAATTATAATAGGTTTAGTTTCGTAGCTGATTGCCCTTGGTTTAGTGATAAAATTCGCCGAAGGCCCGATTCAATCCAATAACACATTGCACGCATCAACCAACACGGTTGAAGTGCCGCGAGTTTCTTAGTAGCTTGAAGCCCCTTCCGAAAGTCGCCTCATCCAATGCCAAACTAAGGTATCAAAATGATGAATATCTATAGCTGGGTTCCATGGTTTCAGGAACTGGCCACCACTATCGCCAAAAATGACAACTCCTATCTAATTCAAAATGCTCGAAAGGTGGACTGGCAAAGCGAAAATGCTGCTCTTCTTAACTATGGCGATGAAAATATCGACCCATTTTCCTTCTTCTATTTCCTGGCACAAAGAAATACAACGAATCAGTGGGAACCTGTATTTCGAAGTATCCATGGAGTATTTGGTTTGAGAAATGATCTTCCAAGCCTAGAACTTGACAGATCATTTACTTTTCCGACACCGACTCCAAATACGACAGCTTTATTTCATGATTGTAATAACTTCTCACCAGATACTCTTTGGAACTTTTTCCGAAAAGCGGTCAATGACACGACGAGTATAAATAATCAAGACTTTCAAAATGTCTTGGAAATTCCAATGATAGGTCTCACAAAACTCACCCAATGTCTCTTTCTAATCCGACCAGACTTCTTTATCCCCGCAGATCACACTCTCCCACAGAGCCTTAAAGGGTTGCAGAGTAACCTGCAAAGTAGAAAGGAATGGTCATCGTACCTTGATATTATTGCAAAGCTTAAGGGCATATTTCCAGGCTGCCATCTATATGAGATATCAAGAGCCTTATATTTGTTTCATACTCACATCTCATCAAAGGAACCTTCTTACTATAGTGTTACCTGTAGCTTACTAAATGACAGAGGAGGCTTATGGGAGGATTTCAGTAAAAATAATATTGTACATATTCATAAATTCAAAACTCGTGAAAAGTTGCTAGAAGTAGTCAAATGCGTTCTCCCAGGAGACATAATCCTTGCAAGAGATGGGATATCGCAAACTCGTGGAATGGCAGTAGTGGAGAAAGAATGTACAAATTACTCAGAAAATCCAGAAGATTCTGTATTACAAGTTGTATGGATAAACAGGTCCAGTGTAAGAACCAGACTCTGTAAGGCTGCACAACTTGATAACTTTAGAAAAGAAGGGCCTGGAATTGGCAGCTATGATTCATTTCACACTTTGCCCGAATTCCAGCCTACATTTAAATTTATTGAATTAAATTCTGCCCGCGATAACAAAGGGACACCTCCGATCCCTAATGATGAAAACCCACAATACGATGAAGAAGAGCGTAACAATATGGCATCAATCCCGCTTAACCTAATCCTTTACGGACCGCCTGGGACCGGTAAGACATATTCGACAATCAGGAAATGCACTGAGATTTGCGAGGGAAATGTAAGCAACAATAATATATCAGATCCAGATCCACATTCACTTTTTCAAAAATTGATTGAGGCTGGCAGAATTGAGTTTGTGACATTTCATCAATCCTATGGCTATGAAGAATTCGTGGAAGGTTTACGCCCGGAAACTCGTCTTGATGAGCTAGAGCCGGGGGACTCAATCTCTAATGAGTCAAACTCAGAAGCATTCAAAACCTCAAGTAATACCGGGTTTAGGCTTAATGCGGTTGATGGAGTACTGAAACGAATTGCCAGGCGATCAAAAGGCGATCCAGAAAGACACTACGTGCTGGTTATAGATGAGATAAACCGCGCTAACATCTCCAAGGTAATGGGTGAAATGGTGACCCTTCTAGAAGAGGATAAGCGTATGGGAGCGCAGAATGAAATAAGTGTTACCTTGCCATACTCAGGCGATTCTTTCACTTTGCCAAAAAATCTTTACATTCTAGGCACCATGAATACTGCTGATCGCTCTATCGCACTGCTGGATACAGCTCTGCGTCGCCGATTTGACTTTGAGGAAATGCCCCCAAAATCTGATTTGCTGCCCCAGAGTATTGAAGGTATTAACCTGGCCAGCACCCTCAATGTCATCAATACTCGACTCGAATACCTAATAGATCGAGATCATTTGATTGGTCATGCATGGTTTTGGAACTGCAAAAGCCAGAGCGATATTGACAGGGTTATGTTCAGTAAAATTATTCCTTTGATTGCTGAGTACTTTTATGACGACTGGAACAAAGTGAGATCAGTACTCGGGGGTGGTGACCATTTCGTTTCGAGAGTAAGGCTTCCGCGACCGCCCGGCATGGAGGAAGATTCTGGCGAGGACCGCTACCAGTGGGTTATAAAGAAACCTCCATATAGACAGGCTGCCTATAGCAATCTGATCAGGCCAATCACCAGCAATAATACGGAAGATAAATGACTGCTGAGCCTATAATGCTGAAGGAGTGGAAAGAAGTTCCCATTGGTGCGAATACTCCTATTACCGAGCCAAGCGCACAACGCATACATGCACTTGCAGAGCGCACTTCAAGACGGCTGCGAGGGCGACCTTCGATCATAACACGTACAGCAAGGCCAAGCTTGCGTGCAGGTCAAGTTGTAGGTGTGTTGACCACACCCGATGTTACTATAGAAATCTTGCCCAAAATCGATGCTGATAGCGACACTGAACTAAGGCATTCGCTGGTACGCATGCTAGCTATTGCCAGAAACTTACCCATTGCAGATCATGAACTTACTCCTTTAAGTATCCAGCATGATAATTTGCTTGAGATTCTAATACGAGTATTTTCCATACGTTTGCGAACGGCAGTCCGCCGCGGTCTTTCCCATCGCTACGTGGGAACCGAGGACGATCTGCCCAGACTCAAGGGAAAACTGGATGTCCAGCGTCAGTTTAGTCGCAATGTGGTTCGTCCAGACCGACTGGCCTGTCGGTTTGATGAGTTCTCGCCAGACACACCGTTAAATCGAGTACTCAAAGCGGCTATTGTCCGATTGATCAAACTCAGCGATTCCCATGATAACAAAAGGATTCTCATTGAATTGCTTGCAAGATTCGATGACGTAAGCGAAATCGCAATTCTACCGCAACAGCGAATCAGTCTGGACCGAACCAATCGGTCATTTCATCAGCTATACCACCATGCAAAACTCCTACTTTCTGGAGAATGGCAAAGTACAACTAGCGGAAACATTGAAGGATTCTCTCTGCTTTTCCCAATGAATGAGCTTTTCGAGGAATATATTGGGCGGAGTCTGAAAATTGCACTTCCGTCTATGACCGTTGAGCTTCAACATTCTTCATATCATGCGATCAGATGGCCTGAAAAAAGATTTCTGCTGAAGCCAGATATTGTGATCAATGGTAACATCATCATTGATACCAAATGGAAAAAGCTTAAACTAAAAAGCGAGAAAAGACATTTTGGCATTGAACAAGCAGATATATACCAACTACTTGCCTACGCTCGTGCCTACGAAGCCAAGCGAATAGTCCTGCTGTATCCCTGGCATAGGGACCTGGATCAGTCACAAGCCGGGATCTATCAGCAATGGCGATCGGCGGGAGATGACACTCCTTTCGATATCGCAACCGTCGATGTAAGTCGTTCCAACAGGGAAGTTAGGGAAACTCTCCGCTCAATTGTCAACTCATCATAACCTGACATGTTTTTGATTATTGAGAGTGAACATCATCAGTATAAAATCTGGTAATTTACAGCACTAAAACTCAGAAACTAACTGGACCCAAAACAGCGACAGGAGCAACCAATGACATCAAGCTATACCAAATTTTACATCAATGGAGAATGGGTGGCACCACAACGACCGACAATGGAAGTTATCAATCCGGCCACTGAAGAAAGCTTCGCATCAATCTCTATGGGTACAGCAGAAGACGTGGATGATGCCGCACAAGCAGCCAGAATCGCCTTCCCTGAATGGTCCTGTTCGTCCATTGAGCAACGCAAAGAGGTGTTGGGCAAGATTCTGTCCGGCATCAAGACCAGGAGTGAGGAAATCGCTGCCGCCATCTCAACCGAAATGGGTGCCCCGATGGACCTCTCCAGAACAGCTCAGGTTCCTAGCGGTCTTGGCCATTTCATGACCGCCTTGAAAATCCTCGAAAATTACTCCTTTGAAGAGGTTCGTGGTAGTACCAGAATTGTCAAGGAACCTGCTGGTGTCTGTGGATTCATTACTCCCTGGAACTGGCCGCTGAACCAGATTGCCTGCAAGGTGGCCCCGGCCATTGCCACTGGTTGCACCATGGTGCTCAAGCCCAGTGAGATTGCGCCAGTCAGTGCCTACATTCTGACCGAGGTCATTGCCGATTCAGGCTTACCTTCCGGTGTTTTTAACATGGTCAACGGCGACGGACCTGGCGTGGGTGCGGCAATCTCGGCCCATCCGGAAATAGATGTGGTTTCCTTTACTGGTTCCACTCGCGCCGGTCGGGAAGTCGCCCGGGCGGCAGCAGAGGGAATTAAGCGAGTAACTCAAGAACTCGGTGGCAAGTCTGCCAATATCATCCTTGATGATGTCGAAGACTTTACCAAAGCAGTCATCGGTGGCGTAAGGGGCTGCTTTGGCAACAGCGGCCAGTCCTGCAATGCACCCACCCGCATGCTGGTACCAGCCGCTCGGATGGAGGAAGCCATGGAAGTGGCCAAGACTGCTGCAGCAAAAGCCACTGTGGGGGATCCTACAGACCAAAATATCCGACTCGGCCCTGTTGTTAGCGAAACCCAGTTCAATAAGATTCAGGGTTTGATCAAGAAGGGCATTGAGGAAGGTGCCGAACTGGTTGCTGGCGGTTCTGGTCGGCCAGAGGGAATCGATAAAGGATATTTCGTGCAGCCCACAGTGTTTGGCAGGGTCAACAACGATATGACAATAGCCAGGGAGGAAATTTTCGGTCCGGTACTTTGTATTCTTCCCTATGAGGATGATGCCGATGCAGTGCGCATAGCCAATGACACCGATTATGGACTGTCCGGATATGTCTCTGGCGAGGCAGAACATGCGCAACAGATTGCACGCCAATTACGAACTGGCAACGTGCATCTCAATGGAGCTGCACCTGATTTCTCTTCACCTTTTGGTGGCTACAAACAATCAGGAAATGGGCGCGAATGGGGTATTGAAGGTTTTGAGGAGTACTTGGAAGTGAAAGCAATACTTGGTGCAGCCTAGGAATCTGACATAGAGCACGTCTATTGATGATTCTGCAAACTTCGAACAGGTCAGACTGTATGACTAATCAATAGTCATACAGTCTACTCCGATCATCTCTCAATGATACAAGCACTAGAATCATGACTACAAATACACTCGACCTATCAGGATATTCCAAACGTTCAAGTACATTTTTAACGTTAATACCCGCAAGCTCGCTCTAACACATTCAGGCACGAACATTTACCTGGCTAGTACTGTTATTGGGTCAGTAATAGGCTCACCCTTTATCATGGCGACCTTGGATCCAATAACTGGTGGTTTCTATTCAAGCCGGAATGATATCTGAGCGAGGATGTTTTGGTACAGAACCGGCCTGGTACTTACCAAAGGCTACGCTTTTGCAGCGGAATCTCCATGCTATTTCCATCGGCAAATTCGACACTGATGATGAATGATTCGGCATCGGGCTGGCTGTAACCCAATGAGGACATACCACCTTCACTTACGGCTCGAAATCTTACACTGTTATCGCTGATCTCCTCTAGCTCCATTTTCTGAGCACTCTCAGTGCGGGGCTGGAAACCCGGATCCCATTGCTGAATATGAAGCACCAGGGAGCCATCCACCTCCTCAATAGTAATCATTTCAAACATGCTGGTACTACCCTCGCCAGTCATGCGTACCATGGCCGCAATAGAGCCACCTTCAGTGGCTATCCAGTTTTCTTCTAGCTGGTTTGGCCCCAACTGTCCGGCCCAGTTGCCTGTCATCCAGTCCAGTTGATCAATGGTCGCAGCTGGTTCGGCGGCCATCGCGCCGACGCTGAATAACAAGGGGATGAGAATTACTGTTAGCAGTCTAAACGGTTTGATAAACATTGTTTTCTCCTTTCTCAAAGGTTTTACCTCATGGGTTGTGGATGGTTTGTACTGTTTGTTCTGATCTTTGCGTTTTCACTCTCTCTAGCCAAGGGTGCAATGATTCCCATTGCATGCGAAATATGTGAGGGGCACTGTCTAGAATAGCCGCATCCAGATCAACACCAGCTTCGGTAAGTGCCTCTACCGTTTCCCCAAACCTATCTGCCCAGCCCAGTTGATCATCACCACCAATACGCAGATACACAGGGAAATCCTTGAGCGGATGGTTATCAACAACAGAAGTGGCCAGAGCAGGTACTGCTACCACACCCAGATAGGCATCCGGATTAAGTCGAGCTATCTCCAGTGCCGACATCCCTCCATTGGAGATGCCTGCCAACATTACCCGTCCCGAAGCAACAGACTTACGCTGTTGCAGAATGGTTACCAGTTCTGCAATCTTGGCGTTGTTTTCAGCTCCACGAAAAGCTCGGTTATCCGGCGACACCGGGACCGCCACCATCCATCCGCGCTCGGCAAACCCGCTGCCCAGCCAGATCGAAGTATCGCGGGAGATTGAAGCATTGCCTGAACCGCCGCCCATAAGAATTAAGAGAGCACTTGGAGATTCCATGGTTTCTGCCGGCCTCACCATGAAGACACTGAGATGAGAGCCATCCGCAAGCTTGATACTTTCCTGAGCGTTAGCCGTCAAACCACCTGACACTGACAGGAAGACAAAACCAAGCCACCGTATGTAATACCGACCTGCGGTAACTAAAATACCGTTACAACGCGACAAAAACCTACTCCACATGGTCTGATTCCAATACCGGCATTGTTAGTCAGGCTAACTTGCCGTTGTGTCTGGTTGCCTTGTGCGTTCAGCGCGTTCCTTATAAGGGCTTGCGCAAAAATAATTTGACATTCTCAGTTCAGGCACCGACGGTGTTCTGCCATATTTGATGGTTGCGGAGCAATCAAATAGTTCCAGCTTGGGATATCAGGATCTTTGGTAA
>JAPORB010000089.1 GCA_026710425.1 Gammaproteobacteria bacterium | reverse complement strand
GTTAATCAAGGCTAGTACCAATATTGGCCATTGCCACGGGTTATTGAGAAGTTACGAAATTTATATCCCCATCTTAAACATCTTGTCGATTACTGCGCATGCTTCTTCATCTGGCGTAGGACACGCAATTGAGCCGAAGCTTCTGCCAAGCGGGTAGCAGCGGTGGCATAATCCAGTTCTGCACTTGAATCCTGCATTGCCCGCTCTGCTTCAGCCATTGCTTCCTGGGCTGCCGCCTCGTCCATATCACCAGCACGCAGAGCCGTGTCTGCCAACAGAGTCACCACACTACTCTGAACCTCAAGAAACCCGCCAGAGACATAGTACACAACCTCTTCACCACCCGGTTTGATCAAACGCACCGGCCCCGGAATGAGGTCCGTCAGCAGAGGCGCATGGCCTGGTGCTATGCCAAGGTCTCCCAGCGAACCCGCTGCAATAAGCATCTCAATAAGACCGGAAAATATGCTTTCCTCAGCACTAACGATGTCGCAGTGCATTGTCATGGCCATAAGCGATTACCTGCTTTCTGTGGTGTTGCGGTCTATGGTAGATCGGCAGCTTTGTCGGGTCTACAGGGACTTGGCCTTCTCCACTGCTTCTTCAATGGTCCCCACCATACTAAAGGCTTGTTCGGGCAATTCATCATATTCGCCATCCAGAATGGCCTTGAAGCCTGTAATGGTATCCTTCAGTGCTACATACTTGCCAGGCGCATTAGTGAACACTTCAGCCACCGTGAAAGGTTGTGACAGGAATTGGGAGATACGCCGGGCACGTGCCACTGTCTGCTTGTCCTTATCGGATAATTCATCCATGCCCAGAATGGCTATGATGTCTTTCAGCTCCTTATAGCGTTGCAACACGGTTTGCACACCACTGGCCACATCATAATGTTCCAGGCCTACCACCAATGGGTCAAGCTGGCGGGATGTTGAGTCCAGTGGATCCACAGCCGGGTAGATACCCAAAGCCGCTATGTCGCGTGACAGAACCACTTTAGCATCAAGGTGTGCAAAGGTGGTGGCCGGAGACGGGTCGGTGAGGTCATCAGCTGGAACATACACTGCCTGTATTGAGGTAATGGAGCCCATCTTGGTGGAAGTAATTCGCTCCTGCAAGGCACCCATCTCCTCCGCCAACGTCGGCTGATAGCCTACTGCGGACGGCATGCGGCCCAGCAAAGCCGAGACCTCGGTGCCGGCCAGCGTGTATCGATAGATATTATCGATAAACAACAACACATCACGGCCTTCATCCCGGAACTTCTCTGCCATAGTCAATCCAGAGAGAGCCACCCGCAGACGGTTACCAGGCGGTTCGTTCATCTGCCCATACACCATTGAGACCTTGGATTCACCCTCAAGATCAATAACTCCGGACTCCTGCATCTCATGATAGAAGTCATTGCCTTCGCGGGTTCGTTCACCGACCCCAGCAAACACCGAAAGCCCGGAATGCTCGGTAGCAATATTATTAATCAACTCCATCATGTTTACGGTCTTACCCACACCTGCCCCGCCAAAGAGCCCCACTTTGCCGCCCTTGGCGAAAGGACAGACTAGATCAATTACCTTGATGCCAGTTTCCAGCAGCTCGTTTGTGGTTGCTAGCTCTTCATAGGTCGGTGCCTTTCGGTGGATGGGCATTCTCTCCTGTTCACCAATCGGCCCGCGTTCGTCAATGGGTCGTCCCAGCACATCCATGATACGGCCCAGGGTTTCTGTACCAACCGGTACTGATACCGGCGCGCCGGTGTCCTGCACCACTAATCCACGGCTAAGGCCCTCAGTACTGCCCAGCGCAATAGTTCGAACAATACCATCACCAAGCTGCTGCTGTACCTCCAGAGTGATTTCCTTGTCGTCAACAGTCAGCGCATCATATACCTGTGGAATACTCTCACGGTTAAACTCCACATCAATAACGGCACCAATAATTTGTACGATATGACCGCTGCTCATCTCCATTTCCTCAAAAGTTCCTTACCTAAAAATTGTTCAATAATTCATGGTATCGTTTGTACTAGTTCGCTTTATCTTGCGACTCTATACAGCCTAGACTGCTGCCGCACCCCCGGCGATTTCTGACAGTTCTTGGGTAATCGCTGCCTGACGGGCCTTGTTATAGGCCAGCCCCAGATTGTCAATCAAATCACCAGCATTATCCGATGCACTCTTCATGGCAATCATTCGAGCTGCCTGTTCACAGGCATTGTTTTCCACAACAGCTTGGTATACCTGTGATTCAATAAAGCGCATAAGCAGCCCGTCGAGAAGCTGTTTGGCCTCGGGCTCGTAAAGATAATCCCAGTGATGTTTTAATTCCTCCTCACCCGAGGGAGACAACGGCAACAGCTGGTGGACTGTAGGTACATGGGACATGGTGTTTACAAACTCATTGCTTACAATCATCAACCGATCGATAGCACCGGCATCAAATCTATCCAGCATGGTGCGAACAGCACCGATGACATCTGCGACCTCTGCCGTATCCCCAATATCCCGCACCGAGGCAACCACGTTACCACCATGGCTGTTAAAGAAAGTTGCTGCACGACCACCAATGGTGCAGATGTCAATCTCAATGTTCTGGTCGGCCCATTCCCTCATGGAAGCAACCGTCGCCTTGAAGGCGTTGATGTTCAACCCGCCACATAGACCACGATCTGTAGCCACTACAATATAGCCAACCCGCCGGACTTCCCGTACATTGAAATACTGATGATGATATTCTGGATTCGAATTTGCGATATGACCAATCACCGAACGAATGCGTTTAGCATAAGGTTTGCCCAGCTTCATACGGTCCTGTGCCTTGCGCATTTTGCTGGCCGAGACCATCTCCATCGCCTTGGTGATTTTTTGGGTGTTTTTGATCGTCGAGATCTTGTTGCGTATCTCTTTGCCGCCAGCCATGTTCAATCAGTTCCTTTTACTACCATTCAATACTTCTGTGTTGCAGCTAGCGAGGAGACTGCAATATCGCCAGATACATATTCAATATGTTCCAGAATATACAAGATTTGAAGCGACTCCTGATGCAGACTTTTGCTGTTCCAAGCGTGGCTATATTTAACTAGTACGATTGCGTGGCTACAAATTTCTCCAAAATTTCTCTGTACTGCCCCTCAATGTCATCATCCCAGTCACCAGTCTCATTAATTCGTGCCAACAACTCCGTATACTCTGAATTGGCAAATGACAACAGGGATGACTCAAAATCAAGGACTTTGTTGAGAGCAACCTCTTTGAGATAGCCTTCATTGGCCGCAAAAAGGGAAAGGCCCATCTCTGCAATCTGCAACGGAGAATACTGTTTTTGCTTCATCAGTTCAGTAACACGCTGCCCGTGCTCAAGCTGGGCACGAGTCGCATCATCAAGATCAGAGGCAAAAGCCGCAAAGGCCGCCAGTTCTCGGTACTGGGCCAACGCAATACGAATACCACCACCCAGCTTCTTGATTATTTTGGTCTGGGCAGCACCCCCAACACGAGAAACCGAAATGCCAGGATTCATGGCAGGACGGATCCCCGAATTGAACAGGTCTGTCTCCAGGAAAATCTGGCCGTCCGTAATGGAGATCACGTTGGTGGGAACGAATGCCGAGACATCGCCAGCCTGGGTTTCAATAACCGGCAACGCCGTCAATGACCCTGTCTTTCCAGTGACCTTACCGTCAGTGAATTGTTCAACATAGTTAGCACTTACTCTCGCAGCCCGCTCTAGAAGGCGGGAGTGCAAATAAAAAACATCGCCGGGATAGGCTTCCCGGCCCGGAGGTCTTCTCAACAGCAGGGAGATCTGGCGATAGGCCCAAGCTTGCTTGGTGAGATCATCGTAAATTATTAGGGCATCCTGACCTCGGTCGCGGTAATACTCACCCATGGTGCAGCCGGAATATGGGGCAATGAATTGCATGGCGGCCGGATCCGAAGCCGAAGCCGAAACCACCACCGTATAGTCCATGGCACCGTGCTCTTCAAGCTTTTGTACCACATTGGCAATTGATGATGCCTTCTGACCTACCGCCACATAGACACATTTTACATCCTTGCCTTTTTGGTTGATGATGGTGTCTATGGCTACCGCCGTCTTGCCCACCTCGCGGTCACCGATGATCAACTCCCGCTGACCTCGGCCAATGGGCGTCATGGCATCAATGGACTTTAGCCCGGTTTGCACTGGTTGGGAAACAGATTGTCTGGCAATTACCCCTGGGGCCACCTTTTCGATGGCATCCGTTTCCTTGGCTTCCACTGGTCCCTTGCCATCAATGGGCCGTCCCAATGCATCCACCACTCGACCTTCCAGTTCTGGCCCCACGGGAACTTCCAGAATCCGACTGGTGCATTGACAGTGTTGACCTTCCTTCAGACCTAGGTAGTCCCCCAGTACCACAGCTCCAACTGAGTCGCGCTCCAGATTCAGAGCAATACCATAAAGGCCGCCTTCAAATTCAATCATCTCGCCATACATAACGTCGGCAAGGCCATGGATACGGATGATGCCGTCAGAGACACTTACGATGATGCCTTCGTTTTTAGCCTGCACGGAGACATCAAGGTTATCGATGCGTTGTTGGATAATTTCGCTGATTTCAGCAGGATTCAGTTGTTGCATCTTGGTTTCCTGTATTACTGCCCTTGGGGCCTCCTGATTGAATTATGCACTCAATGATTCAGCTAGTTTGTTAAGTTTGCCGCGGACAGAACTGTCGATCACGGTATCGCCTGCGCGGATAATGGCACCACCGATCAGTCCCTCATCAACCTGTGTTGCTAGCCTGATTTCCCGACTTAGACGTGTCTTCAGTGCCTCAGTGAGTATGGCGGTTATTTCCGGGCTGATTTGATATGCGGTAGTTATTTCAACATCGACTGACTGTTCGCGAGCGGCCTTGAACTGTTCAAACAGTTCTGACACGGCGGGCAACAACTGCAACCGCCGATTCTCTGCTAGCAGTCGAACTAGATTTTGAATCTTGCTATCCACTGCTTCACCGCATACCTTCAGAAATGCAGTGGCCACCTGTTCTGCTGAAAGAGCTGGGTTAATGAGCAAGGAGCGGACAGCTGCCTGTGTCGACACCGCGGCAGCTACGCCCAGCATTTGGGACCACTGGCCTAGGGCATTGTCCCTGGCGGCCAGTTCAAATGCAGCACGGGCATAAGGGCGCGCAAGTGTAGTTAATTCGGCCATGTTTAAATTCTGTCTATAGCTCAGCGGCCAGCTTGCTCAACATTTCTTCGTTGGCAGCCCTATCCACAGACCCCTCAAGAATTTTGCGGGCACCTGCTACAGCAATATCAGACACCCTGCTTCGCAATGCTTCCCTGGCCCGGTTTACTTCCTGTTCAATTTCAGCCTGGGCACCAGCGATAATGCGCTGGCCTTCTTCCCTTGCCTGTTCCTTGGCCTCATCAACTATCTGAGTCGCTCGTCGGTTTGCCTGTTCAATAATAATAGCCGCCTCGGCCTTGGCCTCTCGCAACTGGTCAGTGGCCTTGGTCTGGGCCAATGCCAGATCTTTTTCAGCTCGGGCAGCCGCCTCAAGACCGTCGGCTATTTTCTGCTTGCGCTCTTCCATAATGGCAGCAAATAGTGGCCAGACGTACTGGCGACAGAACCAGAGGAAAACAATGAAGGCTATGGATTGGCCAATCAATGTTGCATTAAGATTCACGGTACATTCTCCGTTAAGATATGGACAACTAGCCGCCTAGTGCAGCCGTGAACGGGTTGGCAAAGGTGAACCACATGCCAATTCCGATGCCGATCATGGTCACTGCATCAATAAGACCTGCCACCAGAAACATGGAACCCTGTAGTTTCGGTGCCAACTCGGGTTGCCGGGCAGAACCTTCCAGAAACTTGCCGCCCAAAATACCAAAGCCTATGGCAGTTCCGGCTGCCCCCAGACCCAGTACCAGCAGGACGCCAAGCACTGTGTTCGCCAATATCATTTCCATCTTTTCCTCCAGGATATTCTCTCAGATGTGGTTCGGAATTTAGTGATGTGTTTCATGAGCTGCGTTGAGGTACACAATGGTTAGCATCATGAACACGAACGCTTGCAGGGGGATAACCAGCAAATGGAATCCCGCCCAAATAAAATGGGCAGGCAGTTGCCATAGCCCCAACATGGATGCGATTAGCAAGAACAGCAACTCACCAGCATAGAGGTTGCCAAAAAGCCGCAATCCCAATGAGATCGGTTTCGCAAACAGCGTTGGCACTTCTATGATAAGATTAAATGGCAACATCCATTTACCAAAGGGATGGAAAGCAAGCTCACCGAGAAATCCTCCAATTCCCTTATTCTTTATGCTGTAGTAAATAATCATCAGAAATACTGACAGCGACAGACCCATCGTAATGTTGGGATCTGTGCTGGGTACAATTTTGAAAGGGGCGTGCTCGAAGTGAAATACGCTGGCAGCCACGATTTCGAATAGTCTGGTGATCCAGTCAACAGGTACCAGATCCATAGTATTCATCAGCAGAATCCAGAAAAAAAGCAGTAGACACAACGGGCCTATTAATTCGTTTTTGAAATTAAAGCCCTCGTTGACTCGTGCATCAACAAACTCCACCACCATTTCTACAAAATTCTGCACAGCACCTGGGGTGCCCACACTAGCCCGCTTGCCGACCGCACGAAACCACAGCAGAAAAGCTGCTCCCAGAAATACTGACCAACCCAATGAATCTACGTTGACAGCCCAGAAACCCATTGCTGTCGCTTCCTCTGTGGTGTGGGCAAAGCTCCAGCCATGCTCTGGATGATTACCAAAAGTCAGAAATGACAGGTGGTGTGTAATATATTCCTGAACACTAGTTTCTGCGGCACTATTAGCTGCGTTGGCCATGAAATCTTTTGTTTCCTTGTTGTATTTTCGGTTATGAGATTCGGTCCAGTTGCGGGCCGTAGTTAATCAAACCCGATGCCACCACACCCGTAAATTGTACCGCCGTAAATCCAAGTATGAGGGCAAGTTCCTGTAAATTGGGCATCAGGCTAAAACATAGCGCAAACAGCACCAAAGTCATTCCTAACTTTCCCAACTCACCATGCATAAAACTTTTCAGCACCCGGTCAGCGTTTAGGGCTCCCTGGTATCTGAACGCCAGCAATGCAAAATAGCTGTTGGGCAAAGCACTAATGAGGCCACCCGCCACGCTCGATAAGGCGGTGGCAGCTCCCGACAATATCAGTGAAACAACAACAATTATGACGGTTGCCAGCAACTGGGCAACTATCACTTTATAAACTGGCGGGGGTTTTAGGTTGGCCAAAATCAGACTGGGTCGACCATAAAGCCGGGTTTTAAGCTGAAATCAGAGTGCAGTTACCAGGGTGATTCTCAGACGTGCTGTAAACAGATTCAAATCCAAACCGGTCCGCCAGGACCTGAGCTCAACCATTTATTTGCTCAAGTTTATGCATTGGTGGTCACCAAAAGCGGGCGCATTATAAGTGCATTGAGCCGAGACCGCAACTGCCAGAATGACATAAAACGGGATTTTGTAAACGTGAGGTTAAGTACCATAAATCAGTGATATCCAATAAGTAGTTAGACGAACTGAACCGATCTGACAACTTGCGACCAAAAGCTAGGGTTTTCTAGTTAATGTGGGCAAGAATGCCATCTAACTCATCTAGGCTATTGTAGTTGACCACCAGCTTGCCCTTGCCTTGGGCAGTATGCTGGATTAACACTCTGGCACCCAATTTCTCGGCCAAGCCATTTTCCAGGTTCTTAATGTCTGGATCTGTTACCTTTTTATCCTCGTTGCCTACGCCATTGTTTCCAGACAGTTCACGCCGAACCAGTTTTTCTGTCTGACGTACCGTCAAATTTCGCTTAAGCACCTCTCGAGCAATCTGTGGCTGGATGGAATCCGGTAGGGATAACAAGGCGCGGGCATGTCCCATGTCCAATTCCCCCTTCTCAAGCATACTGCGCACCTCAGGGTGCAAATGCACAAGCCGCATAAGATTGGCTACAGTGGCGCGCGACTTGCCTACCGCATCAGCAACCTGCTGTTGGGTAAGACTAAACTCATCCTGCAACCTCTTCAGGGCGACCGCCTCTTCCAATGCTCCCAGGTCTTCGCGCTGTATGTTTTCAATTAGTGCCATGGCAATCGCTGTCTCATTATCGACCTGCTTAACCAGAGCAGGTATTTCCTGCAAACCAGCCAACTGCACTGCACGCCAGCGTCTTTCACCAGCAATTATTTCAAATTTACCGGCAGCGACTGATCGCACCACAATAGGTTGAATAATCCCTTGGGTTCTGATGGAGGCGGCCAGTTCTTCGAGAGATTCCTGGTGCATAGCCGTTCGCGGCTGATATTTGCCACGCTGAATTAGGTCAACAGGTATGGTTTTAAGTTCACCACTGCTGACATTATCTGAAACGGTAGTCTCATCCACCTCTGCATCTGCAGCGCGATCAAGCAGACCCTCCATATTTTCAGTAGTGGCTTGTCTAAGCAGTGCTTCCAGCCCTTTGCCCAGTTTCTTGCTGTCTTTCATCTTCGTGTCTTTTTGACTATTTCTGGCTTAGATTAACGGCCTGGTCATGACGGCGCAACATTTCACCCGCCAGGGCCAGATAGGCAATGGCCCCTCTGGATTGCCGATCATAACTGATCGCAGGTTTTCCGAAACTGGGTGCTTCTGCCAGCTTTACATTGCGAGGCACTACCGTGCGATAGACCGTATCCCCGAAGTGGTCGAAGAGTTGTTTGTTGACCTCAGCCGTCAGTTTATTGCGGGGATCATACATAGTGCGCAGAATGCCTTCGATCCTGAGTTCGGGATTGATCTGCTGCTTGATCGCCCCGATGGTTTCCATCAGCGCAGAAAGACCTTCCAGCGCATAGTATTCGCATTGCATTGGAATGACTACACCGTCAGCGGCGACCAGAGCATTGACGGTCAGCATATTCAGTGATGGCGGACAATCGATAAGAATAAAGTTATACCGCCTGCGGACCGAATGAGTTAGATGGCGCAGACGAGTTTCCCGCTGTGGCAAGTTTATCAGCTCTACTTCTGCTGCCACTAGATCTCCGTTGGCAGGCAACAGTTCATATTGCGCTTGATCAGGGCACAGCAAGACAGCGTCAAGTTCTGTCCGCCCAGTTAGCAACTCATAAACCGAAAGGGCAAGGCCGGACTTGTTAACCCCTGAACCCATGGTTGAATTGCCTTGAGGATCCATATCCACCAGCATTACCCTTTGGCCTGTTTCTGCCAGTGAAGCTGCCAGATTTACTGATGTGGTGGTCTTGCCAACGCCGCCCTTTTGATTGGCGATTGCCAAGATCTTTGCCTCAGCCTGATTTTCGCCCATACCAGAGCTCATTTCCCCAGATGCAATACGTGCAGCGCACTACTTGCCTTCGCAGTCGCTTGCTTTTATGTGCCGCAACTTTTTCAGTAGGATCACATGGCGTTCAGACTCATCACCGGGTATCCACACCCTGTCCGTGGCAAGTATGTTATACCCGGTTGGCAATGCATCGATTTCTTTATGCGAGAGTCGCCCCTTCATGGCAAGCAGATGCGCACCAGCCCTTAGCAGTGCATCAATTTTCTCAACAGTGACAGATAAAGAAGCCAGCGCGCGACAAACAACTAAGTCGATTGGTCTTTGGTAATGATAATGCTCTGCCCGGCAATTTTCGATACCAACATTGGTCAGCCCCAAGGTCGTTTTAACTTGGAAAAGAAAACGAGTTTTCTTGCCATTGGCATCCAACAGGATGAAATAGGTATCCGGGTGAGCGATCGCCAAGGGAATGCCGGGAAAACCAGCCCCAGTGCCCACATCTATAACGGTTGTCATATCATTCAGGTAGGCACTGATGCTAAGGCTGTCCAGAATATGGCGACCAACAATAACATGACTGCGGCTGTCTGCTACCAGATTGTAGGCACCATTCCAGTGCTGCAAAAGATCTATAAATGCAAAAAGCTGTTCAATTTGTTGACTTTCTCTGCCAACACCAAGAACTTCCAGTCCTTCACGTAGCTGATCCTCTGCCAGCTTATTACCCGCCTCCAATTTATTGTCCGGGCGTTTCAGGAAATTAACCTGTTCGGCTATGAAGTTGTCCGGTTCGCTCTCCGCTTTGTCGGGTCCACAGCCCGGATTGCTTCTTCAGGTAAATCAGCAACAGTGAGATAGCCGCTGGTGTCATACCGGGAATTCGAGAGGCGCGGCCAATATTGGCTGGCTGTGTCGCCATAAGCTTCTCTTTGAGTTCACTGGATAATCCGGGAAGATCCTGGTAGTTGAAATTCTTGGGCAGCAATGTTTCTTCCTGTCTTTTGAGTCTTGCGATCTCTTGTTCTTGCCGATCAATATAGCCTTGGTACTTGATCTGGATTTCCGCCTGCTGTTGTGCCTGGACCTTTATTCTGGCTTTTTTTGTCTCTGCATAATACTGTCCCTTGCATTGTTCTGAATAGGACTGTGACATCTGGCATCCATTAAAGGCCGACAACAGGGACTGGTAATTGATACCGGGTCTGGCCAGCAGCTCGGCAAGACTTTGAGTACGGCTCACTGGCCTCTCCAGCAAACCATTAATACGATCGGCGGCATCGCTGTCTGGCAGTATTCGCTGTGACTTCAACCAGGTCAGTTCGGAATCAACTGCTTTGTTTTTGGCCTGAAAAAAAGACCACCGTTCTTCGTCCACAAGCCCAAGATCCCTACCTTTACCGGTCAACCGAATATCTGCGTTATCCTCTCTTAATGTGAGCCTGTACTCTGCACGACTGGTAAACATTCTGTAAGGCTCATCGGTTCCCAGAGTAATTAGATCATCAACAAGTACTCCTATGTAGGCCTCATCCCGGCGTGGACACCAGGGCTCCCTCCCTTGAGCCGCAAGCCCTGCATTAAGCCCGGCCAGCAAACCCTGCGCTGCCGCTTCTTCATAGCCAGTGGTGCCATTAATCTGACCGGCAAAATACAACCCTTTGATGAATCGAGTCTCCAACGAATAATGTAGATCGCGTGGATCAAAAAAATCATATTCAATGGCATAGCCCGGCCTGGTGATGTGCGCGTTTTCGAAGCCCCGGATATGCCGCAACATCTTCGCCTGCACATCAAATGGCAAAGATGTTGAAATGCCGTTGGGATAAAGTTCGTTGGTGTTTAGCCCCTCTGGCTCGACAAAAATCTGGTGTGAAGATTTTTCCTCAAACCGCATCACCTTGTCCTCAATAGATGGACAATATCGGGGGCCCGTGCCTTCAATTACCCCAGTGACCATAGGTGAGCGATCAAGACCGCTCCGAATGATGTCGTGGCAACGCTCATTGGTGGACGTTATATAACAACTTACCTGGTCTGGATGATCACTGACCTTGCCCAAGAACGATATTACCGGGAGTGGGGTATCTCCGGGCTGTTCCTCCATCACACTGAAATCAACGGTGCGGGCATCCACTCGAGGCGGCGTACCCGTTTTAAGCCGTTCGACTCTAAATGGCAGTTCCCGCAAACGAGTTGCCAGTGCTATCGCCGGTTGATCACCAGCTCGTCCACCGCTGCTATTGGCAAGACCGATGTGAATTTTGCCTCCGAGGAAAGTCCCAGTGGCCAGAACCACTTGATTAGCACGAATTTCCAGCCCCATCTGAGTGCGCACTCCTCGAACGCAGTCCCCTTCTGTGAGCAAATCGTCAACCCCCTGCTGGAACAGAGAGAGATTGTCCTGGTTTTCAAGCAAGGTGCGAATGGCAGTGCGGTAAAGAACCCGGTCAGCTTGGGCCCGAGTCGCCCTCACAGCAGGCCCCTTACTGGCATTAAGCACCCGGAACTGAATACCGGCTTGATCAATGGCAAGTGCCATCGCACCTCCCAGGGCGTCAATTTCCTTTACCAGATGGCTTTTGCCAATGCCGCCTATGGCGGGATTGCATGACATCTGCCCTAAAGTATCCATGCTGTGAGTAACCAATAGAGTGCTTGCGCCCAGACGGGATGCTGCCAATGCCGCCTCGGTGCCTGCATGTCCGCCACCGACCACAATCACATCATATTGCTTTTCAAGCTGCATGGGTTTACTCGTTTCGGTCAGATTACAGCCAATTCCGTCTGTTTAGCAGGAAGGCAGAATTGATACTCAGATATTCATACAGTCAGCAGAGTTGATTCAAACCGCTGGAATTTTAACAAATTGAATCAATTATAGAATATTTTGATATTTAATATATAAGTATAGAAAAGAGTGAGATTTAGTTGTTGTAGTTATAGTCGAGGACAGTTTTGTTAATTTCCAGATTTTCCTTTTGAAAATCAACAACCTGAATATTGTATAATTGTGTGCAAGGTGGTTGTACAAGTCACTTAAAAGCTGTAGGTGAAATGTGGAGAGCGGCATTATTCCTGCAACCCCCAAGCATCTCCACCATTGCTCCACTGTAACTCAACAGATTTATTGACAGTGCGGTATTGGGCAGTTCCAGCATCGAGACTAGAAAACCTGTTTCATTACTTGCCAAGGCAAAAATTGGCAAAAATCTCCCCCAGCAGGTCATCGCTGGTCACCACCCCAGTGATCGCACTCAGGGCCTGTTGACCAAGCCGAAGCTCTTCAGCAACAAGTTCCAAATGTAAGCACTCACTAACTCTTTGGCCTGCATTTTCCAGATGTCCCGCTACAATTTTTAACGCTTGAATGTGGCGTTCTCTGGCAATGAAAACATCTTCGGTACCCTCATCATATCCACAGTTATTCTTTAGAAATGACCTGAGGTTATCAAGGCCCTCCCCTTGCTGGGCCGATATGTGAAAAGATGGTAACTCTAGCTGTTGATAGACTGTTGAGCCTTGCCCGGGTGTCATTCCTTCGATCAGGTCAATCTTGTTCAAAACCAGGCAAAGGCGACCATTGTATTGCTCTATCCACTGTGTAGTATTGTTATCAAGAGCCAGCAAATCCAGGTTTTGGGATATTAAGTCATTTTCTCCAGGCCGATTAAGCGAGGCATCCACAACCAATAGCACCTGGTCAGCTTGATTAACAGCGTCCCGAGCACGGCGAATGCCTTCCATCTCCACTGGGTTTTGACTGGCTCGCAATCCTGCTGTATCGGTTACTGATACCGGCAGTCCATCTATATCCAGCTGTTGCCTCAACAAATCCCGGGTGGTTCCTGGAATATCGGTAACAATAGCAGCATTGCTACCGGCCAGAGCGTTGAGCAAGGTAGATTTGCCAGCGTTGGGGGCCCCAGCCAGCACCACAGCAATTCCTTCCTGTAGCAGGGCACCCTGGCGGGCCTTTTCATATGTGGCCTTAACTTGTGTATTGATATCCTGCAGGGCTTGAGCAACCTCTGTATCTCTCAACAGATCTATTGCATCTTCACTGAAGTCAATCGCTGCCTCCACGTTAACACGAATTGCCGTGATCTGTTTTACCAGGGCGTGGATGTGTGCGGAGAAAGCTCCCTGTAGTGTTCGCACTGAACTGCGCATCGCCTGCTCGGAAGTGGCACTGATTAGATCAGCGGTGGCTTCGGCCTGCAACAGATCAAGCTTGTCATTCAGGAACGCCCGTTCTGTGAACTCCCCCGGCCTCGCCATTCTGGCACCGCATTCCAGGGTTCGACGTAGCAGAGATTTCAGAACCACAACACCACCGTGCCCTTGCAGTTCGAGAACATCCTCACCGGTGAAAGATTTTGGCCCTGGGAAAAACAGGGCTATGCCCGAATCGAGAACCTTGCCTTCGGCAGTTCGGAACTGGCAGTAGGTAGCAACTCTTGCCTCAACTTGTCGGCCACAGATTGCTAATGCAATCTGCATCACAGAAGGTCCTGAGACCCTCACGATTCCAATACCGCCACGGCCGACTGGTGTGGCAATGGCACTTATGGTGTCGGTGTCCTGGAGAGTCATTGCCTTGTATGCTCATAGTTCTCTGTGCAGTCTATCGACCAACAACTCAGCGCTCACTGACAATAGTTCATACCGAATCACGACAATCGAGGCTTTTACAGGCCAAGCTGGGATAACAGTGAGAAGTTAGTTTGCAGGTTTACTTGTGTAAGCGGCCTCAATTTTTCTTGTGATGTACCACTGTTGGGCAATACCAAGCAGACCATTTGTCAACCAGTACAGCACAAGTCCGGCCGGAAACCACAGGAAAAGTACGGTCATCATCACCGGCATGAATTTCATAACTTTTGCTTGAATGGGATCAGCTGGTGCCGGACTGAGGCTGGTTTGCAGATACATGGTGGCACCCATTAGTAGCGGCAATATAAAAAAAGGATCCCTCACCGACAGATCCTCAAGCCACAGTACGAAGGGTGCATGCCGCAACTCAACACTTTCCATCAGCACCCAGTACAGAGCAATAAAGACCGGCATCTGTACCAACATGGGCAGACAACCCCCAAAAGGATTGATTTTCTCTTTCTTATAAAGAGCCATTGTGGCTTGCTGCAATTTTATCCGGTCCTCGCCATAGCTTTCCCTAAGTTGTTGCATCTTTGGCATAAGCCGTCGCATGTCAGCCATGGATTTGTACTGGGTTTCCGAAAGCTTGTAGAACAGTACTTTCACCACCAGCGTCAGCATGATGATGGAGACACCGTAGTTTCCAATAACCGAATCAATTTGCCTCAGCAACCAGTAAATGGGCGCAGCCAAAAACCACAGAAAACCATAATCAATGGTAAGGTCGAGATTTGGGGATACCTCTGCCAGCACATACTGATCCTTGGGGCCCGCATAGAACCCCATGGACCATGTGCCGATTTCTCCGGGTGCCACCGTAAAACTCGTACTGGTAAATTCCCCAAGATACTCGTTGTTGCCGTTCTTGCGTGTGGTATAGCTGTTCACTGAATTGCCGGGCGGAACCCAGGCCGAGAGAAAATAGTGTTGGCTGAATCCGATCCATCCACCACTCGTCTGGAATGATTCAGATGAATCGTCCACATCATCAAAATCAATTCGTATATAAGGGTCATCTTCCGAGGTAGTTACGAACCCCAGGTAAGTCCGGGTCAGTCCACCTGCAGAACTGGGATCGTCATAACGGTCCCGCTTGATTTGACCAAAAGCGTTGGCCAGAAAATCAGTCTGGGTTTGATTGTTAACGAGATAACTGATCCTAACAAGGTAGCTGTTGCGTTGCAGTTCGAAACGCTTGATGATTTCCACCCCACTGTCGCTGTATGTTCTGAGATCGATTTGCAGATTGTCATGATCGCCGTCCAGGGAGTAACTCTCTTGCGCTGCTTGGTACTTTGCCCGTTGAGGAGTGTCGATTCCGTCTCGACCGATCAGACCACTTTGTGCCACATAGTTTCTGCCAGGCCCTGATTCAAGCAGCACAAAAGGATTATCATTTACCCCTAGTTGTTTAAGGTACTGCGGCAGGGCTAGGTAGGTAATGTCGCCGCCATCAAGATTTATTCTCATCTCCAGCGTGTCCGTACTTGCTGATATGGTACGAGGGGATAACAAATTGTTTTGCAGACTTTCGCTCGTCGAGGCAACAGCAGTCGTTGATACTGTTTCGGGTAAAGTTACCGGTAAGTCAGCAATCTCTGGAATATCCTCTGAAGGAACCAGTAGTTGGGGTGGCTCAGCAATTGGGCTATCTACCAGTGGCGGGTAATCTTCCTGCCAAGCCAGCAACAACAAATAGGTCACAGCAGCCAGTGCTACATAGAGGGACAGGCGGGTAATATCCATGCCGATCATCAATCCCTTTCTAAATCAGTTCCAGTTCTGGATTCCTTGTTTGTATCAGGAACCGGATCAAACCCACCTTCATGCCAAGGGTGGCAACGGGACAGTCGGCGAATCCCAAGCATAGAGCCCTTGAGCGCACCGTGAATAGCAATCGCCTGCTTGGTGTAACAGGAGCAGCTGGGGTAGAAACGACAATTGTGTCCAAGCAGGCGGCTCAGGCTACGCTGGTAAATTGTAATAAGGCTGATCAGAAAGCGGGCCAATATTGAATTTTTTGCATGAAGCGGATTTATACTGGTCATGTGGAGACACCGTCTCTACTTGGAGATCCTTACTGCCCGCTATGGTCTGGAACACTTGCAGTTGACTTATGTTTCCTTTTCACCGCACCCCACAGGCTGTTTAACCGGCTATGGATTTCATGGTTGGTCAACTTGTCTGCTCCTTTTCTGACCAAAACCAGGATATCCAGCTGCTCTGGAATTAATCCGTCTCGGCTGCATCGAAAGGATGCCCTGATTAGACGCCGGATCCGATTCCTTTGCACAGCATGGGCAATATTCTTTTTGCCGATCACCAATCCCAGTCGAGAACCGGGCTGGAGTAGTTGCAAGTTGTTAACAAGCACCAGCATCAGGAAGAACCTGTCTGAAACCTTAATCCGGGTATTGGCAAAGACAGCTTGGAACTCAGCAGCATTAAGCAGTCGCGCTGCCGGAGGCAAGCCAGATGGAGCCACAATCTGTTCTCAATTTGCAGCTGGCGCAATCTGTTTGATTCCGCAAATCATCAAGCAGTACAAAAGCCTCAGAACGACCAGCCTGAAAAAGCGCATGAAAGCATATGGCTGCTTAAGCGGACAGGCGGGTACGCCCCTTGGCGCGCCGTCGCTTCAGTACGAGGCGGCCTCCCCGAGATGCCATTCTTGCTCTGAATCCGTGCTTGCGGGCGCGTTTGAGCTTGCTGGGCTGATAAGTTCTTTTCATGACAGCTAATCCGTGAAATCAATTCGGTGACTTGAAGGCTTGCCGACAGGATCTTTGTTTACTTGCCAGAAAGCCACTGGTGCCTATGATGATGCCAACTTTTTGGCATCGGGTAGCAAAAAGAGGACTAACCATAGCGTATTTAGCTGGCTAATGCAATTCCAAATGCGTTCTCAGAGTGCGGTGATTCATTACCCTGCCTAGCCTTATCCGGATTACATTCCAGTAACACATAACAGTCAACACTATGCTGTGGATCAATCACTCACCCTAGTTGCAAACGGAATCAATTATTTGGGAAAATCTTCAAAACTCTGGTGAAATTCTGGCGTAGAGCCAGGACAGTTGATGCTCAAGACCGGGGAATTGAAGGTTGTTTGCTGTCGGAGAAATTGGTCCTGTTGAGCAAAACCTGCCAGAACTTAGCCAAAAGATTCTATACTTTTGAGTGCCAACCGTGTAGACGGCAAAATCCATACCCTGTCCACAACTTATCCACAGGTGTTAATTAGGCTAAAGAAAAGATTTTTACTGTGAAAGACCGTTTTTGGAACCTGTATTTATAAGTGATGTTCATGTATCGGGTTGAAAATCATCAATAATTATTTGCATGAAAAACCGGTTGAAGATGCTTCCTGCCAGTGGATAAGTCCGAGTCCTCTGGCTAGAATTGAAATCCTGTTTATTTGCCTCAACAACAAAGAAAAGAGTAAAACTCGTGGCAGAGACCTACTGGCAGAAATGCACTGATTATTTAAAAGACGAACTTCCCGTTGAGCAATTCAACACTTGGATCCGTCCCCTGCGGGCAGAAACACATCAACAAACCATGGTGTTGTATGCACCGAACCGTTTCATTGTGGATTGGGTGCGTGGCCGGTTTCTGGAGCGAATCTCCGAATTAATGCTTGAGATCACCTCTGGACCAGTCGAAGTCACTCTCGAAGTGAACCAGGATGGCTTCCAGCAATCGGGGTGTGAATCTCGTGTGCAAGCTGCCAAAGTTGTGATTGCAGAGCCCGCCGAGTCTCAGTCAAAACCAGCAGCGGCTCCATTAATAGGCGAGCAGTCGCAGGCTGTAAAAGTTCAATATTCTTATTCCAAGCCAACAGCACTGGTTCCTCAGACCTCAACAGATACTCAGAAAGGCATTTTGGGATCCGCTGAACCGGGCACCGCTAAGGCCAGTACGGTCTCAACCGGACAAAACGGAAGAGAAGCAGCGAAACGCAAGCTGCATTTCCGAGGCGTGCTGAATCCAGAGAAAAACTTTGACACGTTTATAGTGGGTAAATCCAATCAGTTAGCTCGCGCCGCGGCCATACAGGTGGCTGATAATCCTGGTCGTATCAACAACCCCCTGTTCATATACGGAGGTGTAGGACTTGGCAAAACGCATTTGATGCAAGCTATTGGCAACAGTCTGAAACATAGGAAGGCTGAAGCCAATGTGGTCTTCCTGCATTCTGAAACTTTCGTCAACACCATGGTTTCAGCAATCACCCTGAATGCTATGAACGAATTCAAGCGATTCTATCGGGCTGCCGATGCCCTGTTAATTGATGACATCCAGTTTTTTATTGGCAAGGGGCGCTCTCAGGAAGAGCTGTTTCATACCTTCAATACCTTGCTGGAAGGTGGACAGCAGATCATCCTTACCTGCGACCGCTTTCACAAGGAATTAACGGGCATTGAGGACCGACTGATTTCAAGATTCGGATGGGGGCTTACAGTGGCGGTGGATCCGCCGGATCTGGAGACACGGGCCGCCATTCTGATGAAAAAGGCCGCCCTTCGCCAGACTGCATTGTCCCAAGAATCTGCCTTGTTTATCGCTCAGCGCGTCCGCTCTAATGTTAGAGAGCTTGAGGGAGCACTAAAGCGTGTTACTGCTCATGCCGACTTCAAGGGAAGCCCCATTGACCCAGAGTTGATCAATGATGCGTTGCGGGATTTGTTCGCCGTACAGGAAAAAAAGGTTTCAATTGACAACATAAAGCGCATAGTAGCTGAATATTACAAGATTAAGATGGGTGACATGTTGACAAAAAGAAGAAATCGCTCAGTTGCTCGTCCCAGACAAATTGCCATGGCTTTGTCAAAAGAGCTGACCAATCATAGTCTCCCTGAAATCGGAGATGCCTTTGGCGGACGTGACCATAGCACTGTAATTCATGCATGCAAAAAGATTGAAGAGCTCTGCAAATCCAAAAGCGACATTAAGGAAGACTATACTAATCTGTTAAGATCACTGTCAGCTTGACCTTCTGGTTCGCCGGTATATATTATAAACTATTGATTAAAATAGGAAATATTTCAAAAATGCAATTTTCAATTAATCGGGAAGCACTGCTGAAGCCCCTACAACTGGCCACGGGAGTGGTTGAAAGACGAAACACTCTTCCAGTGTTATCCAATATATTGCTGCAGCTAAATGACAACAAGTTGTCAATAACAGGAACTGATACTGAACAGGAACTAACTGGCCGAGTCAAGGTGGACAGTACAGAGGGGGGGGAGATCACGGTCCCTTCAGTCAAGATGCTGGAGATTTGTCGGGCGTTCAACCCCGAATCTAAAATCAATGTAAAACTTACTGACAACAAGCTAGTGATTACTTCGGGTAAAAAAAGTCGATATTCTCTTGCTACACTACCGGCAGTTGACTATCCCCGTATGGCGGAAAACCCCGATGCCTTTCAGTTGCTGATTGAGCAGAATGATTTGCGAAAAATGCTGGAAGCGACCAGTTTTGCCATGGCTGTCCATGACGTACGCTACTATCTAAACGGAATGTTGCTGGAGGTTGCTCCGGATTACTTACGGTTGGTGGCTACAGACGGGCACCGCTTGGCCATGGAAACCATGGGCATGACCGGGCCGGTGGAAAACACCGAGCAGAGAATTCTTTCACGTAAAGGCGTTGAGCAATTGATGAAACTGCTCCAGGAAGCTTCTGGCCAGGTGGATCTCTCTATTGGACAGAACCACATTCAGGTCAGCGTGACTGATTTCACCTATACCTCCAAACTGGTTGAGGGCAAATATCCAAACTATGATCGTGTTATTCCCAAAGGCGGAGACCGCGTAATCATCGGCGAATGTGAGCAGCTAAAACAGTCTTTTCTGCGCGCTGGCATATTGTCGAACGAGAAATTCAATGGAGTTCGGGTATCACTCACAGAAAATCAGATTAAAATACAGTCCAATAATCCGGATCAGGAAGAGGGAATCGAAACCTTGGAGGTGAAGTACACCGATGAGCCAATGGAAATCGGTTTCAATGTAAAATACATCATTGATGTTCTGTCTGCCATCACCACTAAAGAAGTCAAAATGATCCTGTCTGATCCCGACAGCAGTGTGTTGGTTGAGGAGGAACAGGGCAGCAACGCTTTGTTTGTGGTCATGCCCATGCGATTGTAGCCCGTCCAGGGCACAAGCCGCGGAGTGATGAGCGCATTACTCAAGCTGGAAGTAAACCAATTTCGCAATATTGAATCTGCGGAACTGGCACTTTCTCCCACCATAAATCTGATTCATGGTAATAATGGCAGTGGCAAAACCAGCCTGTTGGAAGCTATCTATGTACTGGGTAGCGGCAAATCCTTTCGCACTACCTTGGTTGAACCATTAATCAGGGCTTCTGCCAGTGCTGCTATCCTACACGCCGAAAAT
Source organism: Gammaproteobacteria bacterium (assembly GCA_026710425.1). Taxonomy (GTDB): domain Bacteria; phylum Pseudomonadota; class Gammaproteobacteria; order Pseudomonadales; family Pseudohongiellaceae; genus UBA9145. The sequence goes on along the minus strand of JAPORB010000089.1, from coordinate 16,592 downwards.
ACCGAGGGTATGAGGATCGGCCTTCTCAAACACCGAAATCAAAAAAACACATTGAAACTGAATGGGGCTGTCCAGCCCAACTGGGATGAGGTTGCACACACTCTGCCCACCCGCATCCTCGATTCGGGATCTTTTCAGCTGTTGGAATCTGGCCCCAAGGCCCGAAGGCGCTTCCTGGATTGGGGAGTGTTCCATGTGGAACATCGGTTTGTGGATTGCTGGCGGCGGAGTCGGAAAGCACTGGTTAATCGCAATCGTTTGCTGAAAGCGGAACCAGTAAGTGAGTCCCAACTCAAGCCCTGGGACCTAGAGCTGGCGGCAGCGGGTGAGGAGATGGATAACTCACGAAAACGCTACATGAATCGTTTAATTCCTGTGTTTCAGTCTTTTCTAAAAGATATGATCGAAGGTTTACCGGGTGAGTTGATGATTCGCTACAACCGCGGCTGGGAGGATGGGCTGCCGCTGCAACAGGCATTGCAGCAGTCCCGAGTGATGGATTCCCGTTACGGTGTCAGTCAGGTTGGTCCACAACGGGCCGATATTGAGATAAGGTTGGGAAAACGTAAGGCTCTGGAGCTGTTGTCACGTGGTCAGCAGAAACTGCTAGTCTGCGCTCTGCAGCTGGCCCAGGGACGGCTGTTAGCTGAGACCATAAATCGGCAGTGCCTGTTCCTTATTGATGATCTGTCGGCTGAGCTGGATCGAAATAATCGGACTAAGGTGTTGGATCAGCTGATCAACTTGAACAGCCAGCTTTTTATCACCAGTGTGGACCCCAACGCACTCAGTTTTGTTGCACCTCAGCGTGCCGAAACAGCTATGTTTCACATGGAACATGGTATAATAACTAATTGATTTATTGATAAATTCCAGATAATTCTTGATCCTGTATCCGACCCTGGTCGGCAACGAATGCTGGAAATCTCTGGGACAGTCTGTTGAGGTTGTAATTGATGATTGAAGAAGAACAGAAAGAATACAATTCTGGAAGCATCACAGTCCTGGAAGGACTGGAAGCAGTGCGAAGAAGACCTGGCATGTATATCGGCGACACCGATGATGGAACCGGTCTGCACCACATGGTTTTTGAGTTAGTGGACAATTCGATTGACGAGGCACTGGAGGGCCACTGCGATGAAATCCGGGTCGTCATTCATATCGGCGAGACAATCTCGGTGTCTGATAACGGGCGTGGTATACCAACGGATATGCATGACAAGGGAGTCTCGGCTGCGGAGGTCATCATGACCGTGCTTCATGCGGGCGGCAAGTTTGATGATGACAGCTATCAGGTGTCCGGAGGGTTGCATGGTGTTGGTGTTTCGGTAGTCAATGCCTTGTCAGAGGATTTGAGGCTCACCATCAATCGGGAAGGCAGGGTGCATGAACAACATTATCATGAAGGCACACCCGTGGCCCCGCTGTCGGTGGTAGGCGAAACCGACAGCACTGGAACTGAAATTCATTTCAAACCATCCAAACAGACCTTTTCCAACATTGAATTTAAATATGACATTGTAGCAAAAAAACTTCGTGAACTCGCTTTTCTTAATGCCGGGGTTGCCATCAATCTCATAGACGAGCGCAGTGGACAACAGGAGTTGTTCCAATATGCTGGCGGATTGGAGGCTTTTGTTGGCTATCTCAATACCAACAAGCAGATTATAAACCAATTGTTCCATTTTTCTTCTCAGAGCCCAGACGGCATTGGTGTAGAGATCGCTCTGCAGTGGAATGACTCCTCTTATCAGGAGAACACCCTTGCCTATACCAACAATATTCCCCAGCAGGACGGCGGAACTCATTTGCAGGGCTTTCGCAGTGCCCTCACCCGTGAGATCAAGAGCTACATTGATAAGGAAGTCAGTCAGTCTAAGGGCAAGGAGGTGACGGCTATCGGGGATGATGCACGCGAAGGGTTGACGGCTATCATCTCAGTCAAGGTGCCGGATCCGAAATTTTCTTCTCAGACCAAGGAAAAACTTGTGTCGTCAGAGGTGAAAGGGGCGGTAGAACAGGAAATGGGAACCCGCTTCAAGGATTACCTGATGGAAAACCCCAAAGATGCCCGCTTGATCGCCAATAAGGTGCTGGATGCCGCAAGGGCTCGGGAAGCAGGCCGTAAGGCCAAGGAAATGACCCGCAGAAAGGGAGCTCTGGATGTGGCTGGATTGCCTGGAAAGCTGGCGGATTGTCAGGAAAAGGATCCCGGACTTTCGGAAATTTATATCGTCGAGGGCGATTCTGCTGGAGGTTCTGCCAAACAGGGCAGAAATCGCAAAAACCAGGCAGTGTTACCACTGAAGGGCAAAATTTTGAATGTGGAAAAGGCCCGTTTTGACAAGATGCTTAGCTCAGCAGAAATAGGTACTTTGATCAAGGCCTTAGGTTGCGGGATTGGCAATGATGATTATGACCCGGAAAAACTGCGTTACCACCACATCATTATCATGACTGATGCAGATGTGGACGGTTCACATATCCGTACGCTGTTGCTGACCTTCTTTTTCAGGCACCTGCCCAGGTTGGTTGAAGACGGTCATATCTATATTGCCCAACCTCCACTGTACAAGGTTCGCAAGGGCAAACAGGAACAATACCTGAAAGACGACATGGAGCTGGCCAACTATCAGACGCAAATAGCTCTAGAGGGAGCTAGCCTGCACGTTAATGCTGATGCGCCGGGAATAGCCGAAGATTCACTGGAGTCTCTGGTCAAACAGTATAACGAGGCCGTTGCCATCATCAACCGCTTGGCGCAGCTGTACCCGGCTGAGCTGTTGGATGCCATGGTCTTTACCCGATCACTGTCAGTGCACGACCTGACATCAAAAGAAACTGTTCAGGCCTGGGTGGACACGCTTGCCCGCCGACTGCAGGAAACTCAGCCAAGTACCAGTGCCAGCTTGCAACTGCATGTTGAGGAAGAACTGGAGCGGCAAATTTTTATTCCCTGTGCCGTACAGAACCTACACGGAATGGAGAGGCATTATCAGTTCAAAGCCGACTTCTTTCGCTCTGCCGAGTACCAGAGCCTGGTTGAATTGGGCAAGGTGTTGGACGGGCTTGTTGAGGAAGGAGCCTTTGTGAAACGGGGTGAGCGTAGCCAAGAGGTGTCAAGTTTTGCCGAAGCCGTTGGCTGGTTGACTCATGAGGGAATGAAGGGCCACTCCCTGCAACGTTACAAGGGATTGGGAGAAATGAATCCAGAGCAGTTGTGGGAAACCACCATGGATCCGGAATCGAGGCGAATGCTGCAAGTGACAATCAATGATGCCATTAGTGCTGATCAATTATTTTATACATTAATGGGCGATCAAGTAGAGCCGCGGCGGGAGTTTATTGAGGCCAATGCATTGAGTGCCGACAATCTTGATATTTGACCTCTCGAATTACAATGCCAGTCCGATTGTAGAGCATTTTTTGTCGTGATTTATCACGGTGGTAATGTTCTGGATAATTAAAGGTAAGGTCAATTGCGCACAACCATATGATTGCGTACCCAAGCTTCCACTTGGCCAGAGATAATTTTTACCGAATGGTCATCAACGTCAATTGGCTGTCCAATCTGCACGGTCACCTTGCCGGGGTATTTGATGAAACTGCGTGGTGGCCAGACATAGCCGGCATTGTGGGCAATCGGAACTATCGGCACAGAAGCGGCGGCAGCCAGAGTCGCACCGCTACGGGTAAACCGCTTGATGTATCCCGGCGGGGATCGCGTCCCCTCCGGAAAAACGATCACTGACTGACCTTCGCCCAGTCTTTGCACTCCCTGAGTCAATAATGATCTGCCGGCCTCTCTGGGTTTGCTGCGGTCAATGGCTATGGGTTTAGTCAGACGCAGAGCCCAACCCCAAAACGGAATGTTTAGTAATTCCTTCTTGAGTATTGGCGATAACGGGTAGATCAGCCGGTAAAAAAGTAGAGTCTCCCAATTGCTCTGATGATTGGACAGGTACACCGCTGGGGAAGGCTTGATGTTTTCCAGCCCAATGATTTCATAGCTAACGCCGCAACATACTCTGAGCCAGCCCAAGATGGTTCGACTCCATAATGCTGCGATACGATGGCTGTTGCGGTGGCTGATAAGTGGAAATACCAGAATGAATAAGCCTGACAGGATTACCGTCGCACTCACATAGCCGAGGTAAAACAGTGCCGAACGCAAAGCCAGAAGGACGCGAGTCATTGATTGATAAGAGACTGATTGTTGAATATTACTGGAGGGATACTAATCTTATATAATCATTCAAAAATTGGTTATACCGGAAGATGTTGGTGGTTAAAATTCAGTGGATGCGTTGAGACCGTCTCTGGTAGGATGAGATGTTCCACCGCTTGCCTGAGATTGTCATACACTGGCACTTTCTGTTTTGTCTCTGCGTTCAGCAGTGATTCTGTCTTTAGGCCCTTACCGGTACGAACCAACACTGGTCGCATATCATAGGCAACAGCGGCCTGCACGTCCTTAAGGCTGTCACCAATCATGAAAGTGCCAGCCAGCTTGCACTGCAATTCAGCCTCAATTTGTTCAAATAGGCCAGTTGCAGGTTTGCGACAATTACATCCCTCATTGGGACCGTGCGGGCAAACAAATACACCTGCGATCGCACCACCGAGAGCTTCCACTTTGGAAAGCATCTTTTCATGCATAGCCGCCAAGGTTGCACCATCGAACAAGCCGCGCGCAAGGCCTGATTGATTGGTAGCCACCACGGTAGAATAGCCCGAGTAAGTGAGGAGGGCAATTGCCTCCAAACTGCCTGCAATGGGAACCCATTCATCCACTGTCTTGATATAAGTGTCGGAGTCTTCGTTGATGACACCGTCTCTGTCCATAATAATTGGCTTCATGAAAACTGCCATACCTGCACAGGTTTAGTTTTGATGCAATTGGGAAATATCAGCTGTGTGGTCGAAAAGTGTCTTGAGCCTTTGCAGTAGTGCCAGTCGGTTATCCCGCAGGGCTTTGTCATCGGCCATTACCATGACCTGGTCAAAGAAACTGTCCACCGGGGTTTTCAACTCGGCAAGAGCTTGCAGTCCGGAGTTATAGTTGCCGATCTCGAACAGCGGCTGGACTTCTGCTTCCTTGTGCTGCAGTTGGCCGTACAGCACAGATTCCGCATTTGCTTGCAATAGTGATTCATTGACTGCACATGCACTACTGTCCTTGTTCTCCTTGGTCAACAATTTGGAGACGCGCTTATAGGCGGCAACCAAAGCATCAGCTTCTGGCACAGTAATAAAGGAGTTCACGGCTTGAACACGTGCATGAAAATCCAGGGGTTCTGGCGGTCTAAGCTGATAAACAGATTCAAACACCTCAGGCTCGACCCCATTTTCCACATACCAAGAGCGCAGTCGGTCGAGCATAAATTCGAATACCGCCTCGGCAGTGTTCGGCTCTAGTTCGGTAGAACCATAGTTTTTGACTGCGGTCTCAATGCAATCCTTCAGGTCCAAAGCTAAGGAGTTTTCGATCATGATGCGAAGCACACCGATAGCTGCACGACGCAGAGCGAATGGGTCTTTTGAGCCGGTAGGAGGCTTTCCGATGCCAAATAGCCCAATAATGGAATCGAGCTTGTCGGCAATGGCCAGCAGCGAACCAACCAGGTTGTCAGGAACCGCGTCGGCGGCGAAGCGGGGCTGATAATGCTCCCGAATGGCTTGGGCTATCTCCTCGGACTCGCCATCATGGTTGGCATAGTAATACCCCATTACCCCCTGTAGATCAGCAAATTCACCCACCATGCTGGTGAGTAAATCACATTTGCACAATCTGGCAGCACGAGCACAATGATCAGGATTGGCCCCGCTTTTCCCGGCCAGGTAAACCGCCAGTTTGCTGATGCGCTTGCACTTGTCCCCTACCGTTCCCAGTCGGTCCTGAAAGATCAGGTTGTCCAACTGCGGGTAACGGTCTGCTAGTGATTGCTGCCGATCGGTGTCGAAGAAGAAACGGGCATCGGCTAGGCGCGGCCTGATGACCCGTTCATTGCCCTCAATGACCCGGGCAGGGTCACGACTCTGAAGGTTGCTTATGGTGATAAACTTCGGCAATAACTTGTGGTCCTTATCGACTAATGTGAAACATTTCTGGTGTGACTGCATGGTCAGTACTAATGCTTCCTGTGGCACCTCCAGAAATGCGGGGTTGAAATTACCGATCAATGCTACCGGGTATTCAACTAGTGCCGTTACCTCTTCAAGAAGTGATTCGTCGATAACGGCGGTTCCACCGGCGGACTGACCGGCGGCTAGAACTTGGTCACGGATGAGTTGCATGCGCCGGTCAAAGCAAGCAATGACTTTACCCTGATCTTCCAGGACCGCTTCATAATCACTGGCGCAGGTCAGGCTAATCGAACCACTATGGTGAAACCGATGGCCAAAGCTGTCTCGACTGCTGTCAATGCCTAGTATCTGTCCCGACAAGTGTTTCGATCCAAACAACAGCACAACCCAATGCACTGGTCGAACGAACTCGGTACGACCACAGCCCCAGCGCATGCGTTTTGGAACGGGAAGGTCGGCCAGTGCCTGATTGACAATGTCTGGTACCAGTCCTTCGGTAGCGGCACCTTTTTCCACGGTGGTGAGGCATAGTTTCTCAACCCCCCCCTTGTCCATGCGTTGAAGTTCCTCAATCTTAATTCCACAGGAGCGAGCAAATCCTTCGGCGGCGGGTGTTGGTTCGCCGTTAGCCTTGAATGCCATCTTTACTGCTGGACCGAAACGAGTCTTTTCCTGATCTGATTGTGCATGCTGAAGTTGCCGCAGCAGCAGAGCAAGTCGGCGCGGAGTGGCAAAATGTTTGCAGGAGGTATAGCTGAGTGCCAGTGCATCAAGTTGCTGGCAAACCGAGGCTGCAAAGGCCGCTGCCAGGCCCGACAGTGCGCGCGGCGGGAGTTCCTCGGTGCCAATCTCAATCAACAGATCAGAGGCATCCATCAGGAACTGGCCTCTAATGTCTGATGGCGTATTCCTTCTGGGGCGAGGGGGAAACCCAATCGCTTGCGGCTGTCGAAATAGCTTTGAGCGACAGCTCTTGCCAATGTCCGCACGCGTAGAATGAAGCGTTGACGTTCGGTGACTGAGATTGCCTTGCGGGCATCAAGCAGGTTGAATGTATGAGAGGCCTTGAGCACCTGTTCATAGGCTGGTAATGCCAGTTGTTCTTCAAGCAGTCGTTGGCACAGGGATTCACAATCATTGAAAACACGAAACAGCGTCTGTACTTCGGCATGCTCAAAATTGAATGCAGACATTTCAAGTTCATTTTGCTTGAACACATCCCCGTAAGTGACTTTGCCGGCCGGACCTTCGGTCCAGAGAATGTCATCAAAGCGATCCACTCCCTGCAGGTACATGGCAATACGCTCAAGCCCATAGGTGATCTCACCGCTGACGGGGTAGCACTCCAGACCACCCACTTGCTGAAAATAGGTAAACTGGGTCACTTCCATGCCATTGAGCCAGACTTCCCAGCCCAGCCCCCAAGCTCCCAAGGTAGGGGATTCCCAATTGTCTTCGACAAAGCGGACATCATGGATTGACAGATCAAGTCCAAGGTTGCATAGGGAATCCAGGTAGGTCTGCTGGATATCTGCGGGAGAGGGTTTTAGCAACACCTGAAATTGATAATAATGCTGCAGCCGGTTGGGGTTGTCTCCGTATCGGCCATCGGTGGGTCTTCGGCAGGCTTGTACATAGGCGGTATTCCAGCTTTCCGGTCCGATGGCTCGCAGGAAAGTGGCGGGATGGAAGGTGCCGGCTCCTACTTCAAGGTCCAACGGCTGCAGGATAACGCAACCTCTGGAGGCCCAGAATTGCTGCAAGGCAAGGATCAGACCCTGGAAGGTTGAGAGGTCGTTGGCAGGACTCACGATGGGCAGGATACTCAGTATTAGGAATGATTAATTATCCCCGATTCCTGGCTTTTTTGCCACATCCATCATCTGCCGTCTAACTAGGTTCGACAAAACCAGAACCTCAGATTGCGTGCATTTTACCGAGCATGGCAGCAACGACTTGTGTAGACTTCCCGGCAACTCAATGCCGATTTTTGGAGAAAGCTGTTATTCAACTCCTTTCCTACTTTCTGATTAAAGCCATGCTGTGGTGCTTGTCTCTTATGCCGCTGCCGATGGTGCATGCCATCGCGACCGCCTGGGGTCGGTTGCTGTATCTGTTGCCAACCAAGGCCCGGGATACCACCTGCAAGAATCTCCATCACTGTTTTCCTGACAATGATGCGGATGACATTCAACAGTTGATCCTGGCCAGTTTAATCAATACTGCGTGCACAGTGCTGGAAATGGGTAAGGCATGGCTTGCACCAGCTGATACCATGTTGTCATTAGTCGTCTCTGAGCAGGGCTATGAGGAATTCCAGCGGGCAGTACAAAGCGATGCAGGTGTGATTTTGCTGGCACCCCATCTGGGAAATTGGGAAATCTTTGGATTTCATGCCTGCCAGGGTCTGGCCTCCAGTTTCATGTACCAGCCACCACGAATTGCCGGGCTGGATCGGTTACTAAGGGAGGTCAGGTCCCGTACCGGGATACGCCTTGCACCTACGAGTCGCAAGGGGATCGCCGAGTTGTTGCTGGCTCTCAAGCACGGGGAGTTAGTGGGTATCCTGCCAGACCAGGTTCCCAATAATGCCAACGGGGTGTTTGCTCCTTTCTATGGTCAGCCTGCATTCACCATGACCCTGGTGAGTCGGTTGGTGCAGCGGACTGGTGCTCGGGTGTTTTGTGGTTATGCAGAAAGATTGCCTGGGGGCCAGGGATTTAACGCAGTGTTTCTGTCAGCCGATTCCGCAATCTACAGCGAGGATCTGCTTGAGTCCGTGACCGCTCTAAATCGATGCGTGGAAATGGCAGTTGACGGGGCCCTAACCCAGTATCAATGGGAATATAAAAGGTTTCGACGTCAACCGGACAATTCGGAGTTCTACCGGGTTAATCGCCTGACACCAGGCAAATGACCACCGGACGGCTGATGTGTTCAGGAGTCTGCCCGGGCGAAGTGCCGTCTTGATTGGTGAACTAAAGGCAAGGTGTTCATGGATTCAGCGTTTCCAGAACATAGGGGTAATCAGTACCAGGAAGGTGAACACCTCAAGACGACCAAGCAGCATGGCCAGACAGAGGATCCACTTGGTGGTCAGGTTTAGATCTGCATAGTTTTGCGAGACTTCGGCAAGACCAGGGCCGAGATTGTTGATACAGGCACCAACAGCACTGAAAGCAGTGATGATATCCAGTCCGGTGGCCAGTAGGGCTAACAACATGAACATGTAAGCCATCACATAGACGGCAAAGAATCCCCACACAGAATCCACAACCCGATCGGGCATTACCTTGCGTCCCAGCTTGATCGGAATCACCGCCCGGGGATGAATCAGCCGCTGAACCTCCCGGATTCCCTGCTTGAAGATAAGCAGGATCCGGATCACTTTCATGCCGCCTCCGGTGGAACCGGCACAGGCACCAATGATAGCTGCATAGAGCAGCACATATGGCAGGAACAGGGGCCAGCTATTGAAATCGGCCGTGGTGAATCCTGTTGTGGTGGCAAACGAAACAACTTGGAATATGCCCTTGATCAGGGCTTCGTCCGCAGAGCCATAGGTGCCTGAGATCAACAATACGCTCACAGTTGCGAACGATACCAACAGCAGGATAAAACCATAAAATCTAAACTCGGAGTCTTGAAAGTAATGACGAACCGTTGATTCTTTCTTTCTGCTCCAGGTCATGAAGTGCAGCGCAAAATTGACCCCAGCTATAAACATGAATAAAACGGCAACAGCCTCCACCAATGGATTCTGGAAATACCCTAGGCTATCGTCATGGGTGGAAAATCCGCCAATGGCTATGGTGCTAAAGCTGTGACATATGGCATCAAAGAGGTTCATCCCTGCTAACCAGTAGGACAGGGCACAAGCCGCGGTGAGGGTAAGATAGATATACCAGAGGTTTTTGGCCGTCTCGGCTAGCCGTGGGACCAGCTTGGTATCCTTGATCGGTCCTGGACTCTCCGCCCTATAAAGCTGCATGCCACCGATCCCCAGCATTGGTAAAAGTGCCAGTGCCAGCACAATGATGCCCATGCCTCCCATCCACTGCAGCATTTGCCGGTAAAACAGCAATGACTTCGGTAAATTGTCCAGTCCAGAAATTACGGTCGCCCCGGTTGTGGTGAGACCGGAAACGGACTCAAACACGGCATCGGTCAACGATAGGGTGATTGACTCAGACAGCCAAAACGGCAGGCAACCAGCACTGCCAAGTACTGCCCAAAACAGGGTTACCACCAGAAACCCATCCCGATTGGTGAGTTCGTTGTTGCGTCGAGCAGTCAGAGCCCACAATAAGCACCCTGGCGTAAAAATGATCAGGCAGGCGGTCAGAAAGTCAGTAGCCATGCCATCCTTGTAGAAAAGGGAGACTAGCAGGGGTGGCAAATTGCCCAGCAGGCTAAAAATCATCAGCAGGATGCCAATAATTCTGATAATGCTGAACGGATGCATTGAACTGCCGTGTTCAGAAGATGAATTTGGCGTCGGGCAGAAACAGTTTTTCAACCGCCGGAATTTGCCGACTGTTCACAAGGAACAGAATTATATGATCTTCCTGTTCAACGATGGTGTTGTCGTGGGCGATCAAAACCTCATCATTGCGTACTATTGCGCCAATGGTTGTGCCTTCGGGTAGATTGATATCTTGCACCGCCTTGCCCACCACCTTGGAGTGAGCGGAATTACCATGGGCAATGGCCTCTATGGCCTCGGCTGCACCTCGACGCAGGGAGTGAACATTGACCACGTCGCCTTTTCTGACATGGGCCAATAAGCTTCCTACGGTCGCCTGCTGGGGAGAGATGGCGATGTCGATTTCACCGCCTTGTACCAAATCTACATAGTCGGGATTATTGATCAGGGTAATCACTTTTTTTGCGCCCAGCCGCTTAGCCAGTAAAGAGGACATGATGTTCGCCTCATCATCATTAGTCAGGGCCAGGAAGATATCTGTTTCATCAATACTTTCCTCCACCAGCAACTCTTTCTGAGAAGCCTCCCCATTGAGCACCACCGCCTGATTTAGATGCTCGGAAAGATAGGCACAGCGCTTAGCCGCTTTTTCAATAAGCTTCACTCTAAACCGGTCTTCAATCATTTGTGCCAAACGAAAGCCGACCCGACCGCCTCCGGCTATCATCAGGCGGCGATAGGGCTGATCCAGTCGGCGTAACTCGCTCATGATCGGGCGGATGTTTTCCTTGGCCGCCACAAAAAACACTTCGTCATCAGCTTCAATGACGGTGGATCCCTCGGGCATGATGGGACTGTCCTTACGAAAGATGGCGGCCACCCGTGTATCAATGGATGGCATATGCTGTCGCAACAGGCGAATTTCCTGCCCCACCAGCGGGCCACCATAGGATGCTTTTACCGCTACCAACTGCACCCGGCCTTCGGCAAAATCCAGCACCTGCAAGGATCCTGGCAAGTCGATCAGCCGGGCGATGTATTCTGAAACAATTTTCTCCGGGCTGATCAGGACATCAACGGCAATTCCCTCCTTACCAAAAAGTTTCTCACTGTCGATATAGGAAGCAGCGCGGATACGACATATCTTGATTCCCATCCGGAACAGGGCATAGGCGACTCGGCAGGCCACCATATTCACTTCATCAGAATCAGTAAGGGCGATCAGCATCTCGGCATCGGCGGCACCTGCTGCTTCCAGCACATGGGGAAGCGAGGGGTGACCTTCAGTGACTTTCAGATCCAGACGATCGTTGAGCTCACGCAACCGTTCACCATCCTCATCAACAACAGTGATATCGTTTTTTTCGTTGGAAAGTGTCTCGGCGAGGGCGGCACCTTCCGGGTTGGCACCGAGTATAATAATCTTCATTTTGGCATGGCTATCGGGTCCAGTCGGCAAGGCTGCGCCGGGTTTGGATCCTACATTTTACGTAACAGGCAATAGAAAAAGCCGTCTGGCCCGTTTTGTTGCAGTGGCAGAAGTTGTCTTCCATACATACATTCTACTCCCCAATCGACCGGCATGCTCTCAATTTTAGCGTCGCCATGATCTCCCAAAAAGGTGCCTATTTGAGTACTGTTTTCCTCGGCCAGTACCGAGCAGGTTGAATAAAGCAACAGTCCATCCTTCGCCAGACATAGCCACAGTGCTTTTAGTAGTCGTTGTTGCTGGTGCTGCAGTTTGCTGATGTCCTCGGCTGCGCGGAGCAACTTGATGTCGGGATGACGGCGGATGACCCCGGTCGCTGAGCAAGGAGCATCAAGCAGAATGCGATCAAATGGTCTGCCATCCCACCAGATTGCCGTCTGCGCTGCGTCGGCTGTCTGGCATTGTGCCGTCAACCCGAGTCTAGTCAGATTTTGCCGTAATCGGCCTAGTCGTTCAGTGCTTCGATCAATAGCCACTACCTCTGCAAGTGAGTGCTCACTTTCAAGAATGTGAGATAATTTGCCACCGGGAGCAGAACAGGCATCAAGCACACGAAGCCCAGGTTTCAAATCCAGCAGGGTTACGGCCAGTTGAGATGCTTCATCCTGAACGCTGACTAGGCCTTCGTCAAAACCTGGTACTGTGGCAGCTGGCTGCGGTTGCCCTAGGACAATGGCCGAGGATGCCAGACAGCCCTTCTGATAGCCGATGCTGGCTGATTTTAATTTGGCAGCAGCAGCACGCCGGGAGGTACGGGCTAGGTTGACGCGCAGCGTCATGGGAGCACGTCCATTATTGGTTTTTAGCAGGGTATCTACCTGTTGTGGCCAACTGTTGTGCAGCATGGATGCCAGCCACTTCGGGTGAGAAGTGGCTATGACAACATTGCTGGCGGCTCTCCTTTCCAGTGCTTGCTGCTGTCTGAGGTAGTTGCGCAACACACCGTTAACCAGCCCTCTGGCCCACGGTTTTCCGATTTCACAGGTTATTTCGACTGTTTCATTAATCGCCGCATGATCGGGAATGTTCATTTCTCTGATTTGATACAGCCCGAGCAGTAGTAGGCAGAGCACATCGCTATCTTTTTGTTTTAGTGGCTTTCTCAGCAGTGCATTGATAAAGAAGTGCAGAAGATGAAACCACCTACAACAGCCATAGCAGTATTCCTGGATCAATTGAAACTCTGAATGTTGCCTGTTGTTTTGCAGATGGCTCGTCAATGAACCTCGGTCGCATATCAGTGCTGAGAGTATATGGGCGGCGGTAGCGCGGGCACTGGTCATCAAGGTTGGAGGTCGGTGCAATCACCAAATCTGATGCCCGGTTTGATTAGTGTCTGGTTTGAATTGAGCAGGTCTCTGACGGTGATTGGATTCTTACCGGGAAGCTGTATGCTGTTCACCTTGAGCGAAGCATTACCGCAAGCAACGAAAAAGTTGTCTTTCTCGATGGCAAACACGGTGCCAGGTGGCTCCTCGCTGCTTGAGCTTACGGTTGTGCCAGAAATTAGACGGAGTCGCGTGGTTCCCAGAAACGAATAGGCTGGATTACGTCCTATGCCGACCCTGATCACAGCTGAAATATCTGCCGCATCCTTGCTCCAGTCAATCAGGGCTTCTGCCTTGCCCACCTTTCTGGCATAGGTGGCGTCACTGTCGTTTTGAGGTTTGGCTTCGCTTCTCAACAGTGCGAGATTATCCAGAGTGTACAGTAAAGCCTCCTGCCCTACATTGCTGAGTTTTTCGGTAAGTGTCCGGCGATTGTCTTCGGCATCAATGGCTATTTTAACTCTATGTAAAATGGGTCCAGTGTCCAGGCCGACCTCCATTTGCATAATGGTGACTCCTGTTTCCTTGTCTCTGGCGAGAATGGCTCGCTCAATCGGTGCCGCACCCCGCCAACGGGGCAACAAAGAGGCATGTACGTTGATACATCCAAATTTGGGGATATCAAGTATGGCCTGGGGAAGAATCAGACCGTAGGCCACAACCACCATCAAATCAGCATCAAGTTCCTGCATGTCTTGTTGCACAGTCTGATTGCGAAGGGTTTCGGGCTGCAACACCCTGAGTCCGGCTTTTTCTGCCACCTGTTTGACTGGACTTGGTTGCACCTGCTTGCCCCGTCCCGCCGGACGGTCAGGCTGTGTATAGACAGCGATAATTTGGTGATTGGCTTCGATTAGGCGTGCAAGATGTTCAGCTGCGAAGGCAGGTGTGCCTGCAAAACAGAGACGAAGTTTGTGCATGGACGGGTATTCCGCCTTGGTCAGAGATTCTGCTGGTTATCTTGGTACAGGATGAACGAAGACTGCCAGTGAATCAGGCAGACATTTTGCGCTCCTTTTCCAGTTTCTGGCGAATGCGCTGACGTTTCAATGCGCTGATGTAATCAACAAAAAGCTTGCCGTCCAGATGATCAATCTCGTGTTGAATACAGGTTGAAAGCAACCCTTCGGCTTCCATTTCGAAGGATTGGCCGGTTTTTTCTTGCGCTGAAACCCTAATACGTCGCGGGCGGGATACAGTCTCATAATAGCCAGGAACTGAAAGGCAGCCCTCATCATGTTCTGAGAGTTCATCTTCCAGAATGCTGACTTTCGGATTTATTAAAACCATTGGCTGATCTTTCTCCTCGGACAAATCTATCACCAGCAGGCGCTCATGAACATTGATCTGGGTAGCTGCCAAACCGATTCCCTTCGCTTCATACATCGTTTCGAACATGTCCCCGATCAAATTTTCAAGGTTTCCATCAAATACAGTGACGGGGCTGGCTATTTTGCGCAGACGCGGATCGGGAAATTCCAAAATTTGTCGTAAGGCCATGGTTTCGATATTCTGTGAAGGTGAAGATTACTTATTCCAATATAATAATAATGTGTATTCCATAGTCATGATTATATCCCATTAAATTGCCTATCGGGCAATAACGGAACAATAACTGGTGTAATTCCAGCACTAAAGCATCATGTGAAAGCTCACAAAGGTCTATTGAGCCAAGCAACTGAATTTGTTAACGTTTCAGATAAAGTTGCCGAAAAAGGCAATGATCGCAATATATTGTGGTTTTGATAAGGATGGAGCACAACCAATATGAATCAAGAAACAAATAAACACGAAGAAATGGAGCAACGACTTCGCGAAGCGGCAAAGTCCAGCCTCTCCAAAGAAGAGTCTAGGGCGCAAAGTATATCTTTTGCCCTTGGTATGAAATCTGAAGAGGGCGGCATGACTAAAGAGCAACTGGAAAAACTGGTGGAAGAACGGTATTGATTTGTGGATCTGTATGAATTGTGCAATCGCACTGAGGCAGACCCGGTCTACCAGATGGTCAAGATTGACAACGACCTCAGGCATTACTGGTTTTTGCGATCAATGATTCGTGCCGCGTTGAGTAAGGACCGTCCGTTGTTGTCCCAGGCAATAATTAAGGCAATCAATTTCCATGCAATCGCTGGATTGCATCACCAAGCCGGGGAATACAGAACTTTTTCAGTAACGGCTGGCAACTTTGTGGCACCACAGTACTATCGTGTTCAGCCACTCATGGATGATATGATCAATGTGATCAATTATAAATGGCAAAATTGTAATGTGGTCGAGTTGGCTGCGTATGCGCTTTGGAGAGTAAATTACATTCACCCTTTCTGCAACGGAAATGGTAGAACGGCAAGAGCAGTTTGCTATTTCATCATTTGTGTGAAATCTGGTGGTACACTACCCGGAAAAACCATACTCCCTGAATTGTTGAAGGGCAACAGATGGGAGTATATTGAAGCATTAAAATCAAGAGACCAAGGAGACGTTGGTCCACTTATTTCACTTTTGTGCCGTCTATTGACAGAACAACTCGAAACAGCTTCTGGTAATACCCGGTGATCCGGTTGCTTGTTATATTTGGCTGTCTGTTGAGGTCATCAGATATTTATTTCAGGTGAGTGAAACTCTAAGTCTTTTAGATCTTCCATTTCGTTACTCTAAATTCATATTATTTATACCATCACATAGTCTGTAAAGATGAGCGTTCAAAAATCGTATGCCATCTCGGAAATATTCTAAGGCGAGCATTATAATTCTAGGCAAAAACTTCAGTGGTATTGTTTTTGGTGATACCAAGTGTATTGCATAAGTCGGTTTGAGGTATTGATGCCTTTATTTCCATTCAAGAATGTCGGTGATTGTTTTGAGCGGTGCTCATACAGGATCATTTGCAAGTAGTAGCCTTCATGGCGCACTTGATATACCGTTGTACAAAGGATTGTAAAAGTCCTTCCCCAAATACTAATACATAATGAAGGTCTAGTACCCGAAAGAGTAATTGCCCCAATCATCTTATCTAAAGTGAATATTCGTTAATGAAAAGCCTTTATCAATTGACGAACTGGAAGGTGTATCAAGTTAAATCATATTGTATTTCCCGGTAGTGAGTTGCCGACATTGCCTCCAAACTTGATCACTAGTGTTAAGTCATTGTAAATAAGTCGCATTTATTGTATTCTTCTTGCGGTCTATTATCAAGGCGGCGAGGCAAGAGACATGACACTGTATACGGTAACACTAACGCAAGCAGAACGAGATGAATTAGAAG
>JAPORB010000108.1 GCA_026710425.1 Gammaproteobacteria bacterium | reverse complement strand
TTATTGCCCTGCACCAAAATTCTTCAAAAAAGTGGGGTTTTCATACAGACACTATATAGCAGGCCGCCCGTATACTTTATAGGGAAACTTGGCTGTAGTAATAGTATCTTCTGATCGTCTTTCTTGTCCGCACCTTGATCCATATGCTCACTAGACCTAAGAAGCTGAAGCAGCAAATTGATCCGGATAACCTGGATTCAGGCACGGCTAATGCCCCGCAATTTACTGCCCTGCATCAGGCCGAAGTAAGGGCCTTGTTACGAGCGCGAATTCGGCTTATGATATGTCTCTCTACACTGCCAGTATATGTTATTGCAGTATGGGCATTGCTTAACAATCAGCGAGAAATTACTGAGCTCATGTTTATCACCATGGCCTTGTGGTCATGCTTTGCCATTGACATGGTGCGCCGCCGATGTCCGGCCTGCCACAAACATTTTTTTGTCAAATCTATCATAATGAACCTATGGACACGCCGCTGTGTCCATTGCGGTTTTAGTGACAACACCATTCCGAGATCTGAACTTAAGAGCAAACTCAGATTTTAAATAATTTTTAATTTGGAATTGGCTGAGTAATTTGCTTTGCCTGATGTATAACATTTTTACCTGTATATTCTTACCCCAATCCATCTTGGATTACTCATAAGTAATCCACTTAAAATTAATCATGGAGTTCCAAGTTATATGAAAACCAATATCTAATGTGGTCAAATTCAAACCGATTGCTACAGTCCGTTGCCAAAATTGACAGAGTCAATGATTTTGGGACTATACGACTTCCGCTGTGTTTTTTAAAAATAGAGAACATATAGTAAGAGCAGCTCATACCTGTTCTGGGCCGATAAACTTATTGCTATTCTCACTCTTAGTGGGAAGCGGGATATTTTCAATTTCTCTCATTGATGCGATGTCACCAATTTCAGTAGGGGGGTAACTTAATCCCCAGGCGACAGCCATCCTACCAAAAATCTGTGAGGATTCCGTAATTGTTTCTGGTAGATCAAGTGTATTATCGGGCGGGAACTCGAGTTTAAGTAATCCATCGTTACCTGAATTATATTTCTTCAACCAATTATCTAAATCTTTAATGATGATATCCTGATGCAGACTGTTTGCTGCTCCGCCGCCAGCAAGGAAAATAGGAGTGTTTCCTCCAGGCTTCCAGTTTGAAGCATTTGGATCACGATGCCGCTTTGTATATACAATAATCTTTCGAAGCATGCGATTACATTGCTCAACAAACTCTTGCTTTGTCTTTCCATTGCACAGGAACCAATGGAGTGAATCGACACCTAGCGGTCGTACATCAGCCGCCATAAACCCAAATCGATCAGGCTTATTTTCTACCTGATTAAGCCTAAACATACAAGCATCAAGTGTCATAGCACCGACATCGACCATAAGATAGAGACCCGATGCGCTTCGGGTCGACTTGGCGAAACATGTCATTTCAGCAGCTGCTTCGGGAATCACATTAATACCTAATTCTTCTGCTGCTTCTTTAGATTCTCTGGACTTTACAACATTTGAATCATCAAGAAACAATCTTACTGTATCAATTTTAATAGGCTTGTCGAATTTAGCTAGCTGCAATGCCGCAGCTCCCACGCAGCGATAAAGTTTAGTGAGTTTCTCATCATCATAGCTTGCCGATGGCATTCCCAGGTTTACGAACCATACTGGTTTGCGCCCCCTGAAAAGTTTCGGTCGATTGAGTAAAAGCCAGCCTCTGGTATAGCGAATTACGAAGGCAAGGTAGGCGACAACTGCCTGGTGAGGATTAAATTTAAAAGTGGAATCGAACTCAGGTCTAAATGAGTCGCTGCGCCATTGAATCAACCCATGCTTTAGATTATTTAATACCGTAGCACCCTCCTCAGGATAGGGGCTAAAGATTTCACTATTCTCATTCAACCAGATAACAGTCTGCCAGAGGTAAGGATGATTGTTACTTTGACAAAAGGCAGGGGCTGGAATAGCAATGGAAGGTTGACCGGGCTCATAATGTAAACGCACAATCAATTTTGTCGAGCTAGTGCCAAAATCAAGACCTAGAACAATAAACAGATCATCATCACCATCGACTTTCAAAGGTGCGGAACCAGCCTCAAGCGTATCTAGCAGACATTTTTCTCATTCTCATTGATTATAGTAGGAGGGTGTTCGCTAACCGTAGCTTCGCTTGGGAAGTCCCAGAACTTGAATTCTGATTCTTGTGATTTCGAATCAGACGCAAATGATTGGGTGACTGAACTTGATCTAAGATTTTTCCTCACTTCGGGTTTTCTGGTGTTCCTAATGACTCGCCCTTGCCAGGGAGGCTTGGGCTCCTCTCGCTGCGTTTCGATGACTTTACTGGCTTGCTTTTTAAGATCATCGGATAGACGATTCATTTGATTCCGTAACTCTGGTGAAAGTGTATCGGCCAAAGTCAAACCTTTTCCATCATATTGCTTCCTAGTCATTTTCCTTGCCTCAAAATGTCAATTTTACTTCTATGCTTCGAGTTGAAGGAAAACGCACCCAATATCAGAAAATTCTGGTGTAATCTTACGCTGTGATTTTATTTCATTTTCACGCAATTGATTAGTCCTTAGCATTTTTGCCACTCTCGCCTCATTAGCCTTTATGAGATTATTCAGCTTAGTAGCTCTATTCAAATCACCATTGCGTCTAGCTAGATCGGTTTTATCTTCCAACTTTCGTTTTTGTTCACGAAGGGAAGCAATTTTTTTCTCGAAATGCCGGGACAGCGACCTATACCGGATGGAGAATCGATCCTCAATATCTGCTTTCGCATCTGCTATGAATGTTTCAAACTGTTGATTGAGTTCTGCTTCAATCACAGTAGTGAGTATATTACTTGCAACGGCCAATCTGTGATCCATCCCAGGATTTAGGAATGAAAGTCCCTGTTCGGCAGCACCAACCATCATCTTCTCAGCTTGATCAGCTTCAATCAATTTACCAGTAGTAACTTCTGCCCCTGTATATCCAATCTGAACTTTTGCTATCGAACCAGCAACCATACTGCCACTCGACCAACGACGTGCAGCAAGCACATAGAGTCCAGGCTTACACTCTAGGTTCAGCGCGCTTGAGCTTACTCTTGTCGCCACTGCTTGCTCTTGAGAAGTCGATTCATCCCTCAAATCACAATCTGCAGCAAACCGTACCAGTGGGTGCAATTGGGAAATGCACTCAACTGCATCATTATGCTGTACAACAGATGAGGTAAAGCGATATCTCTGCCTCAGATTACCTGAAAGTAGATTGGTTTGTTTCTTATAGTTTCGCTTTGTGAGGAAGTTCTGCAATTCCATAGTGGCATCTTGCGAGAGATCAATACGATAAGTATCCGATCCAGCTGGACTGGCTTGAATCACACAGCCCGGAAAGTCTTGTTGCAAACGATCGCGAATATAAATAAATATATCGTTACCACTAAGCCATCGATGTCTGTCTCTGCTTTCCTTGATCCGTTCAAGAATATAGTCTCCATGCTGTACAAGAGATCCGGCTTCTGCCTCAAGTTTCTGTTCCTCTAGTTTTCGGTTTTCCAGAGCCTGGGCAGCCATGTCGATCGCTTTTTCCCTGTCCTGGTTGGTCAGCTTCGGATTCAGTAACTTATTAGTCATTTCACTGATTGGTTCACCGAGCACTGCTTCCAATTCTCCCAATGCACGCTCTCCAATTTTGAGACGCTTATATAGTCGTTCATAAATTCGCATATCAATGGTATTGTCATATATCAGGTTTAGTATCATCACTTTTTCTTTAAGCTGACCTAATCTGTCAATACGGCCTATGCGTTGCTCAAGGCGCATCGGATTCCATGGAAGATCATAGTTAACTATAACGGAACTGAATTGTAAGTCCACACCCTCACTACCAACCTCGGAAGAGAGTAAAATAAGGATATTGTCATTATTTTTAAAGTTATCAAGAACCGCTGTTCGTGGCTTTCGTATACTACCATGTAGTAGTTCGGTACCAATGCCCTCATTACTAAGCCGACCCTGCAAGTAATGCAATGTTGGCTTGAAACTAGAAAATATGATAACTTTGATATTGATCTCAGTATTCCAAAGCTGTCGCAACTCATCTATAAGTAGGTCAAATTTTGAGTCTGCATTTTTCAGACAACTATTCATGTCTAGCATGCGTGCACAATTAGCAATTCTTGCAACGAGAGGATGATCATGGAGATATATTTGGTGTAAATCCTCGTCAGTCTCTTCGATTGGTTCTCTTCCCTCAAAATCCATCAGTTCGGACCAATATATAGAGGCCGCGGCAAGGCTTGATGTCAAGAGTCGTTGCGGTGTTGAAAGAAGGAAGTTTTTGTTTGACTCTTGATCCTCGGCATAATCACTGACCACTTTAGTAATACTTGTATAGAAATGATACTCGTCATCAGTCATTTTAAGGATAGGAACCTTGGGTTCACGTATTACCCGAAAATCCTCGACATCACGCCGCCGTGTGCGTGTAACATAGTTTGCAAGTTGATTGGCTCGCTCCATCCTAGATGCTAACTCTGATCGCTTGGATAGACTTAGGTCGTCTCCCCGCAACTCCTGTCTAATTTGAGCCAACGAATTGTTCTGACTAAGGATGTCGTAATTTTGTGCTTTATCCAACTGCTCCAATATTTCGGTGATCGACTTTTTGGAGTTTAAGATCATATCGCGTGCAGCAATAATTGGTGCATTTGTGTCAATCAGATCGTTTAGTGTGCTTTCAAACTCGAAGGTTTCTGAATCAACCATGGCAAGCAACGAGTGTAGGTCACGGTTATGTAGGTGGATAGGTGTCGCGGACAGAAACAATCTATGGCTTGCGACTGAGTTGACGAGTCGACCGAATTGGTTGAGTAATGTCTTGGGATTACGCATATGATGTGCTTCGTCGACAACCAGAAGGTCGATTAAAGGTTCACCATCGCCCTCATCATCAAGGAGTTTTGCCAGATTATATCGGAAAGAATTCCTTTTATCATCCCATCTTTTTTCATCATCTTCCCAACCTTGAGGTGGGCGAAGGCCTTGCATACTACAAACCAATGCGAAGCCACTACCGTTATCGCGTGTGCGCTTGAGTGCTGTAATGAGCTCTTCAGCATTTGCAATCTGCGATTCAACCCCGAACCGCTTTGAAAGCTCATCCTGCCATTTTGGGCAAAGTGTTTTCGGGCATACTACCAGTAATCGATCACTGCCAAGCCGCGCCCTGAGCTCTGTCCAAACCAGTCCTGCCTCAATGGTTTTACCTAAACCCACTTCGTCGGCAATAAGAAGTGCATCTGTAGGCGAGTTCATCATCTTGATGACAGGCTTAAATTGGTGAGCATAGAAATCAGTTTCAGTTGCTTCCATACTATAGACAACATCGCTGAGCTTTCCCGTTACTCTCAGCCGGGTCAATGTGCGGCGCAACCATTCAGAATCGGTAAATCGGCCTCTTCGGAAGCGGTCATACATTGAATCAGAAGTATTGGAGACAGCTTCAAGTGCAGAGTAGGGAACAAAGGAAGCCTTGCCATCAGCAAACTTGACTTCAACCATCCGCGAGCCCGCAATATTTTTCTCGCCAGTCAGTAGAATGCCAGCTCGTTCTGGGTTTCCTTTCATTATTACAAATGTGTTTGGCTCCATGATCGTTAAGTCCTCATTAAAACTTCTCTAGATTAATTTTTACCAGTAATTAATGCACTTAGCTTTTAATAACTTTCTGAATTGATCCTTAATTTTACAATCTAGACTTCATGGCAGTTATTGCTTTTCTTTCAATTTGCATGGATAAACAGTCTTTCCACAAATTATCCAACGCTAAGTACTATATCTAGCCAAGCGGTTAAACACGAATTTGAAAATGTCTATAACCTCAACCTTATCAACCCCTGAATATAATCAACTACACTCAATTTAAGTTGCTACTTGTCTACCACTTATGAAGATATCATCTCATTCTTGATGACTGAAAAAAGTGTAAATATTCAACGAAATCCCTTAAAGCAAGTTAGTGAGTAGGGGTCAGGAAGTATAAACTTTACTCCACTTAGATTCAAAATGACTTGGATGTTAAATAGAATCATTTATTAGCCAAACAATTTAAGATCTTATCCTAATTAAAATATTTTGTAAATCAACAGCAATTCTTGGTGAGGCATTTGCGCTGTGGCTAAAAAAGGACTAATTCCCACCAACCTGTAATCAATTTCCCACTTCCG
>JAPORB010000075.1 GCA_026710425.1 Gammaproteobacteria bacterium | reverse complement strand
GGAGGCATTTGCGCTGTAGCTAAAAAAGGACTAATTCCCATCAACTTGTGTTCAATTTCCCACTTCCGCAATACAATCAGTCATAATTTGGTTTCTGTATCCCACCTGAAGATAATTTTTGGGCATTTTGGCTTGGGGTGGAATTTCATCAAAAACAAAGAATATGCCGAAAAGCAGGCAATAATGACCATTTTTTGGGGTAAAGTTTTTTTGAGGATGCCCTTTGGCCCATATAAATCAAGGGTTTCAGAACAACGCAACTGCCTCGGCTATAGTGGACCGGCATCTGAAAATGCCCATTACTCCCGACCTTTATTTCTGTGCATCGTCTTTTCAATTGTCAAGATCAATCATTGCTAAGATGCCTGTACTATTAGGGATAACAAGTTACCCGCACAGTTTCCAGACGAGTATACTGAGCCATCCTTTGTCCCTAGATCCAATGACGTGCTTCTAGGATTACGCTATGATTTTGAGACTTTAGCCGGAAATAAACTCTAAACGATAGGTTCAATCCTTTCACGGAGGTCACCATAATGACAAAAATATCGCTCTTGCGCCGACTCTCTGCTGCTAATACCATTGCTTTCATTTCATTGATTACACTATCTGTGCCACTCACCAGTCCCCAATCGGTCGCACAGAACTCGACCGATTGGACCACCTTGGGCAATGACTTCGCCCATACGCGCTCAACCACAGCAAACCAGATCAATCCCGCCAATTTTGCGGATCTGGAAGTGGCCTGGGTCTGGGATGGGGCAAGTTTTCAAGCGCAAAGCGGTCGCTCTACACCAAGCTACATTAACGGTCGTCTGTTTACCGTAGCAGGAGCCCGTCGCCATGTAGTGGCAATTGACCCAGCCACAGGTGCCACAATCTGGTCTTATCGGGAACCTGATACCGGGCGCTGGGAATACTCCATGCGAGCCGACTATGGCAAGGGGGTCGGTTATGCCAATATTGATGGCCGTGACATTATCTATACGATCTCACCCGGATATTTCCTGACCGCACTGGATGCCCAAACCGGTCGGCCGCTTGAAGGCTTTGGCGAAACGGTTTCTTTGGAGGGTTTCCCCGATTCCGGTGTGGTGGATCTGCTCAAGGACCTTGGGCACCCTTATGACCCTTATGAAGGCATCCCGCTGGAGCGCGGCTACATCACCGCCTCATCACCACCAATTGTGGTAAATGATACCGTGGTCGTCGGCAACTCGGCCGAACAGGGCTATAATCAGTCCCGCATTGAAAATGTGCCTGGCGACATCCTTGGTTACGATGCGCGAAACGGTTCATTCAAATGGAAATTCAATGTCATTCCACGACCCGGAGAGTTTGGTCACGAAACCTGGGAAAATGATGCCTGGCAATACACCGGTGACATCTCCTCCTGGGCACCAATTTCTGCAGATCCTGAACTCGGGCTCGTGTATATCCCCACCAATGGCGTGACCATTGATTACTATGGCGGACACCATCCCGGGGACAACCTCTATGGTACAAGCCTCATTGCTCTGGACGCTGCAAGCGGTGAGAGAGCTTGGCATTTCCAGATGGTGCATCACGATATCTGGAATTACGATACACCGACCGCACCTGTTTTGCTGGATATTTCTATGGAACAGGGACAAATGCCCATTGTTGTTCAGGCGACCAAGCAGGGCTATGCCTATGTCTTTAACCGGGTGAACGGCGAGCCCATTTGGCCTATCCAGGAACTGCCTATGCCACCCTCCACTGTACCGGGAGAAAAATTGTCGCCAACCCAGCCCATTCCGACCAAACCTGCACCATTCGAATACGTGGGATCCAGCGAAGAATTGCTGGCTGACTTCACGCCCGAGATCAAACAACAAGCAATAACAGCCGTAGCAGAGTACATTATGGGACCAGTGTTTAATCCACCCATACAACGGGATCATGAATCGGGCAAAATTGCGGCCCTGATGTGTCCATCCGGTTCAGTGAATATCACACACCCTCCAGCTGCGGACCCAGAAAGCGGCGTAATGTATATCATGTCGCGCTACAGCTGTGGCAGCCGGGTGCTGGTCAGTGGGGAAGAAGCCGATACCTATTATGAAAATCCTACCGGTGTCACATTGTCACGTTATGCAGCGGCCAGCAGTAGCCGTGCACCTCGCCATCCCGACGGCATTCCTGTGTTCAAACCCCCTTACTCCCGCATCACGGCCATCGACATGAACAGTGGTGAGCATCTGTGGTGGATCCCTGCCGGCTATACACCGAACCGAATCAAAAACCTGCCAATACTTGCGGGAGTGGATATTGGTAATACCGGATCCGGTGCCGTGGGACAAATGTTGGTCACCCCAGACATGCTGATTTACAGCAACCTTGAGAGTGATGGCACACCTTTTCTGTTCGCCGTTGACAAAAATACCGGAGAGGAAATCGGCAGGGTAGAAGCACCCGCAACAACTCGCTATGGCATGAGTTCCTGGGTGCATAATGATAAACAGTA
The DNA here is from genome assembly GCA_026710425.1 of Gammaproteobacteria bacterium. Classification (GTDB taxonomy): domain Bacteria; phylum Pseudomonadota; class Gammaproteobacteria; order Pseudomonadales; family Pseudohongiellaceae; genus UBA9145. The sequence continues at coordinate 34,871 of JAPORB010000075.1, read as the reverse complement.
CCTGATTCTGCAAACCGGCAGCACACTGACAGCAATGGCACTGCCAGATCAAGATTGAGCATACTGTGGTCTGATAGGAAAATCTCCAGACATGCGAGGAGCAAACAAGTGATCAAGTTGTATGGATTCGGACAATCGCGTTCTTTTCGTTGTCTATGGGCACTGGAAGAGACCGGACTTGAATATGAATACATTAATGCCAAATTGCGAACCAGTATGGATGATCTCCAAAGTGCCCGTCATCCCGACTATCTGAAACTCAATGTTCAAGGCAAGGTACCCACCTTGGTCAATAACGGAATGATCCTCACCGAATCAGTGGCGATCCTCAATTACATTGCACGCTGTGACCCAGAATCCGGATTGTTACCTAACAGCAGTATGGAGTCATATGCCAAACTGGATGAACTAGTGAGTTTTGTACTGGCTGAGCTGGAACAGCCGCTGTGGAGTAAAGGCAAACATTGGTTCGCCTTGCCTGAAAAGCAACGCATCCCGCAGATGTTTGAAACTGCAAAATTTGAGTTCAACAAGGCTGTCAATACTCTGGATCATCTGCTTGGTGATGACGACTTCGCCATTGGTGGCCAGTTCACTATCGCTGACATCCTGTTGGCCCACACCTTCAACTGGGCTTTGCGCTTTGATTTTGAAGTCCCCGAAAAATACCTGGAACTGCGTAACCGCCACTATGAGCGTCCCGCTGCCAAACGAGCCACGACCGTTGCGGACTGACCTGCGGACCTTACTGTCGATACTATTAACAGCCCTTGCCAGTGCAGCGGGCTTGGCAGACGAGTCAAAGCCCACACTGACTTCGGCTCAGCTAGACTACTATCTTGTACAGTCGTTCCATAGTCCTACTGCACGCCAGCGTCTGCCCCTGAATCATATCGGCATACAGGGACAGCAAGGTACAGATGGGTATGTGGTAAGTGCCGTACTGGAAGGTTATCCAGCTCATTCAGTCGGCCTTACCAGGGGCGACGTAATTCTGAGCAGTGACGGCGAAACCTTTCATGAGGTACACAGCTTTAACCCTTCTCCGCAACAGATGGCAATACACCAACCTCGGAAGCAATCTTTTGCGCTGAAGGTGCGTCGTGGCGACCAAATCCTGAGCATGAAAGTTATGCCGGTTTTTGAAAATCTGTTTGACAGTTATCGAAGCGCATCACTATCCAGTCTTCAGCAGTTCAGTGCTGGCAATAAGGTCATCGGCTATGTGCGTTTTTGGGCACTGTCCAGAGCAACCAATGATCTGTTCGCCTATAAGGACCTGCTGCAGTCTCTGGCGCATACCGACGGTATTGTCCTGGACCTGCGCAACAGCTTCGGCTTTGTGGATCAAGCGCATTTCAGACTGTTTCAGTCCGGTGCACCGCAATGGCAACTTTTTCCTACTAACAATTCGTTATATGGAGATCAGAAATACAGTGCCGCTATGCATATCAAGCCCTATCGCCGCCCCATAGTCATACTCATCAATGAATCTACTCGAAGTGGTGCAGAATTGCTGGCTTATGAACTTGGCAAATCAGACCGAATTGAGACACTGGGCAACAAGACTGCCGGTTACCTTGGCGATTTCTTGCCAGATTCAAGTATCCAGCAACAAGTCACGGACGCAACCATAACACTGTACTACCATCCTGCTATACAAACCCGAGTCGATGGGCTGAGGTTTGAAGGACAAGGCGTGCAACCGGAGCTGGAAATAAATTATCCTACCGGGGAAAGTCGGCGCGATGACCCTCAGTTCGAAACTGCGCTCACCGTGCTACTGGGTATTATCTGATATCGTCAAGGGCTGTCAGTTCAGCTTAAATCATGTAAGCAAGTTAGCTGGTGTCAGGACATCTGAACTTACTCTATACCTTATCAAGGGCTGAATTGATAATGATCCTCATTTTACAGAGTTCTCGCAGTTATATAAGCACATTACAGATATTTGTCTTATATGAGTTATGAGCTCAATTTTACCTATCAATATTGAGGATCTACTTCATTCTAGAAGTGTGGAGTCTCAACGAGTTGACTTCAAGGCATCCTGGGATTCCAATAAGAGTGGATGCCAGATTCTGAAGACAAATTGTGCAATCGCAAATGATTTTAACAATTTTCAAGTCCTCGATTGAATTCGTTTAATCACACCACTACCGGTCAGAATCACCCGATCCTTTACCTTCAGCGCACATCGTACAAACACAATAGATTTTCCGCGTCTTAAGGTTTCCGCCTCACCCAGTACCAAGTCTCCCTCATAGGCTGGAAAGATAAATTCATTATTACAACTGACAGTGGCCACGCTTTCGCTACTACCTCCATTGGCACCAAGACACAAGGTATAGTCGGCGAAAGCCATCAGCACACCGCCATGTACTGATTGATGAGCATTGCAGTTGTGCTCCTGCACTTTAAAGGCAGTTCGCGGGTGCTCTCCATCCATATAGTAGAAAAAAGGACCAATATAATCCTCTGCCTTGTCTCCCCGCCAATGGCGATAGCTTTCGGGTATACCGTAATCACTTGCACTGTAATTCATTTCGTCTTACCTCGGTTTGTATGCTGGCACCTCTGGATGGTTAAACAATAATGGGCTGGACACTACCAATCACAATGTACATCCAGCAATAGATCTTGATGCCCATGGTGAATTCTGCAAAGGCAAAGTTTTGGAAACACTGCTAATAACTATTGCCTCAAGTTTATCCAGCTTTTCTTGCCAATGACTTAATGCAGAAATCAAACTTCCATCCAACTTCATTAATTACCAAACTCATTTACGAAGCCAATAGCCTGGTTCAAACAAATTCCAGAGGCCGAATCCTTTGCAAACCTTCCCCAGTCGCCACCAGTTGCTGAAATTCATCACCGAGCCGTTGACTTTCTTTCAACACGGTTGACCAAACCAGCAACCTCTCTTGTTCGGAGTAGGCGTGGACATCGGTACGGTCTGGAATTTTACTCCCAGGAAGTCCGGCTACAAATTCTTCAGACGGAGTCAACAGCACCACATTTTGAAAATGTTTTGGGTCTGGCTTGCGCCATTTCAGCCGTTTATCAAACCAGCCCGGTACTACTCGCGGGCTGAAATGAGGGTAAAGTACCAGACGATCAGGACTACAAAATGGCAGATCGAAATGATAATCGGTTATGCCACCGTCCCAATACAGTCCAGATATGGCACCCTCTATTTCACGCACCCCCTCAAGCACAAACGGAATCGACCCACTGGCAATGAGAACATCCAACAAATTCTTCTCGGTGAGTGCTACCAGGGCTGTATCAATATCTGTCAGATGTTGCCAAGGACTCTTCGCTACGTCATTGGTGAACAATATGCGCTGAAAAAACCAAGACAGGGAATGTCGGCTCAGAACGTTGGTGGCAGCACTCAATCCCAGATGCAGGGACTGCAGTGCCCTGATTCTTGAAGCACCAGCCCCCTTGCAGCGATCGACAACAATATGTGTATGGATGCGTGGATTATTAGCAAGCTGTTTGGGACCATCAGACCCCAGCACAGACGTAAGCAACCGACGCATACTATTGCTGATTTCCTGCTCGCTCGGCCTCGTCGAATATCTTTGACCGCTGTAGCCAAAGGCCAAATCGTCAATGGCTTTCAATGGATTGACCGTGCCAAGGCAGCTCAGACGCCAAGCTCCCGCTGACGAACCCAACGTGATCAGGGTTCCAGATTTCTTCGGCAAGAAATCGGAAAATAACACCCGATCCAGCCCGTACAGCACAAACCACTTGGGCCCACCAGAAGCTCCCACCATCACCTCGAAAAGATCAGGGTTCATGCCATGCTGCCTGAGGGTTCTGGCAGCAACCGGCCCGGCATAAATAGAAAGCGCAGACATAGGGGTTACATGATACAATTGTGCATTGTGTGCGTCATCCGGCCTCTTCCGTGACTTGATTTAGGGCAATTCTTCACACTGGCATGTCACGCAATACGGCGGTTTCAGACATCAGCTCTCACAATCGTATGGAAATTCAATGAATCCATACCGTAAGCTCAACCAGATCCGACTCACCAAATCGATTTGGCTGTAGATTCGGTGCCAAGCCCCGTTATTCGCATGTCGATACTAAATGAAAGAAAACCGCTGCTCTTGTTGCTGGCTGTAGGCAATACCATTGCCTTCGCAACCTGGCAGGTGCTGCTGAACAACTTCGCCGTAGAGCAGGCAGCCTTTACCGGAGAGGAAATCGGGGTGCTGCAGAGCCTGCGGGAAATTCCGGGTTTTCTGGCATTTACCGCGATTCTGGTGATGCTGCTGATTCGGCAACAGAATTTTGCCATCCTTTCACTGATCACACTTGGGTTCGGAACTGCGATTACCGCCTTCTATCCCACCGCAGGCTGGCTTTATTTCACCACGGTAATTATGTCTGTTGGCTTCCATTATCTGGAAACGCTGCATAGCTCTCTTAGCTTACAGTGGCTTGAGAAAGACGAGGCACCGCAGGTACTTGGGCAATTGCTCAGTGCCCGCGCCATCACCAAATTTATCGTCCTCATTGGTATCTACCTGTATTTGGCCCTGTTTGCGAACAGTTATATGCTGCTCTATCTACTGGCTGGCGGAATAGCCGTAGGCATCGGCCTATTGTGCTGGACAGCATTTCCCCATTTTGAGGAGAAGGTGGCACAAAGGAAACAATTATTCCTGCGTCGACAATACTGGTTGTATTACTTGCTTACCTTTCTTGCGGGTGCTCGCCGCCAGATTTTTGTGGTGTTTGCCGGCTTTCTACTGGTGGAAAAATTTGATTTCCCAATTGAGAATATGGTGTTGCTGACCTTGGTAAATGCGGCATTGACCTTCTGGCTGGCACCTAAAATTGGCACACTAATCAGCTTGATCGGGGAGCGTAGAGCACTAATACTGGAATACTCTGGACTGATTATCGTGTTTGTCAGCTATGCATTCGTGGACAGTGTCGCTGTCGCCATTGCCCTGTTTTTGCTGGACCACCTGTTCTTTGCCCTGGCCATAGCCATAAAGACCTATTTCCAGAAAATAGCCGATCCTGCTGATATTGCCGCCACTTCCTCGATCAGTTTTACCATCAACCACATTGCCGCTGTGGTACTACCGGCCGCCCTGGGGCTGGTGTGGGTATTCAATCACAGTGCCGTATTCCTGATTGGGGCCGCCATTGCCTTGTGCTCTTTGCTGCTCTCTATGTTGATCCCCGATCACCCTGTGCAGGGAATGGAAACCCGCCTCGCTGTCAGTACCGCTTTGCAAACTAATAAATAAACTCTGCACAGCGTTAGCGTGCTTATGAAATCCGTCAGTCCCACAGTCAAACATCTGGTTCTGTTGGGGGGTGGACACAGTCATCTGTCCGTCCTGCGACAGTTTGGCATGCGACCATTGCCTGGCCTGGCCATTACCCTCATCAGTCGAGATATCTTCACTCCCTACTCCGGCTCTCTGCCTGGCTATCTGGCCGGCAGCTATCTGCCTGAACAAATGCATATCGACTTGCAGCCTTTGTCTCGATTCGCTGGAGCAACTCTTATCCAGCATGAAGTGGAAAGGGTTGATTTAACCTCCAGGACTATTGCCCTAAAGGATCGTCCAGACATCCCTTTCGACATACTCTCATTGAATATCGGTTCCAAACCAGATCCCGAATACATTGTCGGTGCCAGTGAGTTTGCCACAGCGGTCAAACCTATTGATCGCTTCATTACCCAATGGGAAAGCTGGCGTCAGAGCATCAAATCAAGACTCAATGAGGGCGGCAGCTTCTCCATGGTCATAGTGGGAGGCGGGCCGGCCAGTGTGGAGCTGGCCTTTGCCACTCGACACCGACTGTTGCAAGAGTGTGGACTAGATCCTGGCAAGGATGAAAGTTTCAAGCTCACTCTGGTCACTGCTGACCAGGAGATTCTGGCAATGCATAATAACCGGGTTCGAAACTTTGCCACAGCCGAGCTTAGGCGCAGAAATATCGGGCTCTTAGTTGATACCCGGGTGGTGGAATGTAGATCAGGTTTTTTAGTGTTTGAGGATGGGGAAACCCTTTCCGCCGAAGCCATTGTTTATGCCACCGGGGCCAGTGCGCCGGAATGGCCTTTCCAGTGCGGCTTGGAACGCAGCTTAGACGGATTTATCAGCGTACGACCCAGCCTGCAAACCACCAGCCATGATTTTGTTTTCGCCGCTGGTGATGTCGCCACTGTGGTCGATGAGCCCCGTCCGAAATCCGGCGTGTATGCGGTGCGCCAAGGCAAGGTACTGGCAGACAACCTGCGCCGTTATGCTACCGGTAAATCCCTCAAAGCGTATTTCCCACAAAGGAAATCTCTGGCTTTGATGAGCATGGGTAACGGCAAGGCCATTGCCTCCAGAGGTGAATGGTTTATGCAGGGGCGCAGTATATGGCAGATTAAGCACTGGATTGATTCAAGCTTCGTCAATAAATTCAGCGAACTCCCTGTGATGGAAATGAAGCTACAACAAGCCAAGGACCTGGTGGATGCTGACACTGAGATAACATTGAAGCAACATGCCATGCGTTGTGCTGGATGTGGTGCCAAAGTCTCCGCTGATGACTTGAACGAGGTGTTGTCAGAACTGGAGTTGACTTTCAATGAAACTATTCTCCAGACACCTGGCGGCATCGAAGATGCGTCGCAGATTCAATTACCGGATGGTCGCTTGTTGCTGCAGAGCGTCGACTACCTAAGGAGCTTTGTTGATGATCCTTGGCTGTTTGCTCGCATTGCAACTGTTCATTGTCTGAGTGATATACATGCCATGGGCATTAAGCCCCACTCTGCCCTTGCTATTGTCGGTCTGCCCTTTGCGGGAAAGCACTACCGTCGGCAACAACTGCGAGAAATTATGCAGGGATGTGTACGAGAGTTGAATGCAGCTGAATGTGCACTGGTAGGAGGTCATACAGCTGAGTCGGAGGATTTGCAATTCGGTCTTTGCGTCAACGGCTTTGCCGAGCCCGGGTTGCTGCTACGCAAAGACCGGGGTCAGGCCGGTGATGCACTCATTCTCACCAAGGCTTTGGGTACCGGCACTTTGCTGGCAGCTGACATGCGCAATCAGGCCGGGCATCACTGGATGCAAGAGGCATTCCACTCCATGCTGCAATCCAATGCCGAAGCAGCCGAAATACTCGTGAGCCATGGTGCCAGGGCCTGTACTGACATCACCGGTTTTGGACTAGCCGGTCACTTGCTGGAAGTGATTCGTGCCAGTGGCTGCAATGCCGAAATTTTACTCGAAAAAGTTTCTGCCTTGCCGGGTGCCCTAGCTTGTTTTGAAAAACAGATCTTCAGTTCCTTGCATGACGACAACAGCCAAGTATCACGAAATCTGCTAAATACTGAGTCCAAAAAGGGTAGATTGCAGTTATTGTTCGATCCACAGACCTCCGGAGGCCTACTGTGCAGCTTGCCACAGGAAAACGTTACCAATTGCATGAAGGAACTGAAGAAGGCTTGCTACCGGGAAGCTGCCATCATCGGTCAGTTGACCAAGACAACTGGGGATTCACATCTGATCACACTGCTATAGCCAGTTTGTTTAGTTTGGGCAGGATGATATTGTTGGCTGTCTAGCTATCAGTCCAAGCTATGCTTGATTTCACATCCGCAGTGGGAAATCTCACTGATAAACTTATACATCCCAAAAAACACGGCCAGTTAACAATGACCCATCTTTTCATCGGTGTCGGTAAAATCTGCTGAACAGATATTGAGTTACTATGTATTTAATCGGATTAGTCCAAAAGGAATTTCTTTGCTAAAAACCTGAATAATACATCCTTCCTTCAGTCCGAAGTGCAACGCAAGACTCCGTCCCGGAATGAGAACATAGAGTAAACTGCCAACATCCATAGACCAACGTCCAGCAAATAGTAACAATCTTATTGCTGGCGATCCGATAGAGACTACTAAGATTAAGTGCAACTGACAGACAGCCAACTTGTCAGAATTTTCACTGCGTAATACTAGCTAAACGGGCAGCTCGCTCCTCCATCGGCAATTGTGCCAACTGGCGCACGGCACTATAGAAGGCCGACATGTCACCGTTGAGACTCATAAGCAAAGCATCAAAGCTTGGCACCAGATCGTTATAAGATGCCACAGTCGATAACTGGGCATTATTGAGAGAGCGTGAGAACCAACTATCATAGCCCGCATATCCGTCCCAACGCTGCTTCAACAATAGATAGTCGGCTCGCATTTGCTGCTGCATCAGTTGTTTGCGGGTACGCATTTCCCCAGTAGTGAGCTGCTGCTCATACAACTCTGCGAAGCAATTACGCCAGCGTATCACCAACTCAACAAAGTCCTGCTGTCGGGACAGGGCAACATCAGCCGCAACAATCCATTCATCTTGGCCCTTGCTTAGTAGCCAGCGCCTAATGCCCTCACGCTCCACTGCCGTGGCAAAGCTCTCATTGAAGGTGGTATCAGCCTGTACGTAAACCACCTGGTGGGCCAACTCATGGAAGATTAGTCCAGCCAACTGCCAGTCAGACCGCTTCATTACCGTACTCAGTAGCGGATCGTCGAACCAGCCCAAGGTGGAATAGGCATCAACACCACCGGTATAGACATCAAATCCTTCCGCTTCTAACCGTCGGGCATAACGCAAAGCATTCTGCTCATTGAAATACCCCCGGTAGGTGACACAACCGGCAATTGGATAACACCAGTTTACCGCTTTGGTGGAAAACTCCGGTGCCGCAAACACATTCCATACCACATGTTCCCTTCCCACCTCCACAAAGGCCGAATAATTGTCCGCCACCGGCAGTGCCAGCTCATCTTGCGCAAACCGCCTCAGTGCCAGCACCAATTCAAATCTGCTACGCTGGTCGGAAGACAGTTTCTTATCATGTAGCAGCCGATGAATGTCCTCCCGAGCCGAGAGAATAGATATCTGACCACGAGCAGCTTGAGCGTAATAGGACACCGCTTCACAGGATAACAACAGAACAGACAAGGCTCCGAGTGCCAGGAGCTTCAGGATTGTTAACCAATGGATTCGAACGGTCATTCGTGGCCTTTGTCGCAACGTCTCTCACCCTGAATGGTCATAATCAATGTGCGGGATCCTCCCCAGTCGCGATGTTCACCTAAGATCAATCCTTGCCAAGTCCCTAGCACCAGCCGACCCTGCCGAATCGGTAAGGTCAGCTCACAGCCCAGCAACCCAGATTTGATATGGGCCGGCATGTCGTCCGCTCCTTCCAGGGTATGCTCGTAATAGGGAGCGTTTTCCGGAGCAATCACCTCGAAATGAGATTCCAGATCACTACGCACCGACGGGTCGGCATTCTCATTCAGGCTCAGAGAGGCGGAGGTATGCTGTAGCAGAAAATGGACGAGCCCCGTTTCAATTTGTGTGATCTCCGGGCACTGCGCCAGCACTTCATCTGTCACGAGATGAAATCCCCTCGGTTTGGGGATAAGCGTAATTCGCTTGTGCAACCACATGAATGAATTCGTCTTTGCAGTCAGGGACTAATAAGTTCGATCTCGAACAGATTTGCCCAGTGTTTGCCGGTTACGAATAACCGTTCCTGCGCGGCATCCCAGGCTATGCCATTGAGAACAGCCTCTGCACTGCCTAGCTCAGTTTGCTCAGAAAGACCGGTAAGATCTACAATGGAATTTACCCGACCAGTTGCTGGATCAATGCGCAGTATAAAATCAGTCTGCCAGACATTGGCCCAAACCTCGCCATTGATGTATTCCAGTTCGTTAAGATTGTCGATCGGGTTGCCATTAAGCGTGACCGCCACCTTGCGCTGTGATACAAAATTGAGCGGATTGATGAATTGCAACTCATAGCTTCCATCGCTGAGTATCAAAAGTTCTCCGTCCCAGGCCAGTCCCCAGCCTTGAGTCGGGTTGTAATGGGTAGCCACCTGCTCAAAGGAATCAAGGTCATAGACAAATACCATATGAGATGTCCAGGTAAGTTGATAGACACGGTCATTGACCCGCTCAATGCCTTCGCCAAAATACCGGCGAGGAAGCGTTGCAGACTGTTCAACCGAAATATCCTCAAGTCTGCGCTTGCTGAGACTTGATCTGCCCCGCTTGCCTGTCCCCTCATACAAAAACCCCTCATGGAAAAACAACCCTTGGGTAAAGGCATCAACAGAATGCGGGTAGGTTCCAACAATGCGAAAGCCATATCGGGGTACAGTTGACTGGGCACTAGCATTAGTGGCACCTACCAGTACCAGCAGGGTGCCAGTCAGGACCAAGATTATCATTCGTATCAGGTCATGGAATCTCATGTCTGTTATGTTACCAGTTGCAGAGGCTGATTTAGAATGTTTAGGCTTGAAAAGCTACAGGCTCAGTACTTCCAGCGGCTCAGCTATGACTGCTCAGTACCATTTAGCAGAGAATTGAAAAAGGAGAAACCCGATGCAAGACTGCTTGTTCTGCAAGATCGTGGCCGGAGAAATCCCCTCGCAAAAACTATTCCAGGACGACGACATCACCGCTTTTCGCGATATCAACCCAGCGGCACCCAAGCATATTCTTGTGATCCCCAATCGCCATATCGCATCAATTAACGAGGCAAGTGAACAGGATCAGTCCCTGCTGGGAAAACTCCTATTGGTGGCCAACCAAATCGCCGAACAGGAAGGACTGGCAGAAGAAGGTTTTCGCTACGTCATCAACACCGGCAGTAACGGCGGCCAGACAGTCTTTCACCTTCACCTGCACATACTTGGTGGTCGTCAGCTGGGTTGGCCTCCCGGTTAGTCGATGAGTGATGCTATCCCGGACTCAGTAGCCGACACTACCCCCTTCTCAGTAATCAAACCAGTAACCAGTCGGGCCGGTGTAATGTCAAACCCGTAATTGCTTGCCGGTGTTGCCTCTGGAGCCAAGGAGATCTGCTGCAGCTCACCAGCAGCATTGCGACCAGTTGCAGTTAGCACCTCGCTGCCACTTCGCTCTTCAATGGGGATGTCGTTATGTGCATCCATGCAAGCAAAGTCAATGCTTGAAACCGGCAAAGCAACATAGAACGGTATGTCGTTGTCGTGAGCCGCCAGTGCCTTGAGATAAGTACCAATCTTGTTACACACATCACCCCGACGGGTGGTCCGATCGCTGCCTACCAGACACACATCCACCTGCCCCCGCTGCATCAGATGACCGCCGACGTTATCAACGATAAGTGTATGGGGAATCTTTCGCTGTGCTAGCTCCCAGCAGGTCAATGCCGCACCCTGATTTCGAGGGCGGGTTTCGTCTACCCAGACATGTACCGGTAGTTCGGCAGCTGCCGCCTTATATACCACAGCCAGTGCAGTACCCCAGTCAACTGCTGCCAGTGCCCCGGCATTGCAATGAGTCAGAATGTTCAACCTCTCCTGACTTTCCGCTCTGGACTGCCATAATCCTTCCAGTAATCGCAGTCCCTGATCACCGATGCCAGCGCAGACCGCAATGTCTTCGGCCTCCAGCCGTTGCGCCAGGGCCAATGCCTGCTCTGCGCGCTCTTCGGTTATCACAGTCGACAACTCATTCCGGCATCGTTGCAGGGCCCACGATAGATTCACCGCGGTCGGTCGGGTTTTTGAAAGCTCATTAATGGCCGCTTCCAGAGCACAGCAATCTTCACGCAAGGCCAGATAAACACCATAGGCAGCTGTAACCCCTATCAAAGGGGCCCCTCTAACCTGCATTGAACGGATAGCATGACAACAGTCCTCCAAACTCTTCAAAGGGACTTGCTCTAATGCATAAGGCAATTGAGTTTGATTGATGATCCAGACCGTATCCAATGACCGGTCATAGCACAGGCTCCGGGGCACGGTTACCTGATCAATCACTACTGGACTTTCAGACAACGCGCTCATTGCCACCGTCAATGGCAATCTGCGCACCAGTGGTTTTGCTGAAGGCCGGACCCAACAGATTGACTACTACGCTGGCCACGTCGGATGAGTTGAGCTCCGCTCCCAGCAGGTTGGCACTGCGATACTCGGCAGGACTCATCCCGTAATGGGCAGCACGCTCGGCCAGCAATTCTTGGGTCCAAAGTGCTGTGTCATAGATCGCATCGGGATGCACCGTATTGACCCTGATGCCATACCCGCCCAGCTCCAATGCTGCAATTCGGGCCAACTGATTGAGACCAGCCTTGGCAACCGAGTAGGCCGCCGCGCCAGGACCGGGAGCCGGTACATTCTTGGAGCCAATTATGACCACTGCTGGATCGAAGCCGTTCTGCAACAAGGGAATGCAGGCCCGTAACAGGCGCATATGTGCGCTCATGTTCACTTCAACCGATTGTTCCCAACTGTCGTCCGGTAACTCGGCAATCAAAGCACTTGGAGGGAAACAACCAGCGTTGCTCACCAGCAAATCCAGTCCACCAAAATGCTGTACAGCCTGTGACAAAGCTTTATCGATCTGACTGCTACAGGTGACATCACACTGCTGGGCCAGCACCGAATCGTTGATATTTGGCGACAGGTCAATCTCGCTGGTATCCAGTGCCACCACCACAGCACCCTGCTGCACCAGAGCCTCCATGCAGGCTTTGCCAATACCGGAGGCCGCACCAGATACCAGAGCCACTTTCCCCTGCATTGTCTCAGGTGGGTTTGAGGATTTCAGCTTGGCCTGTTCCAGTTCCCAGTATTCCACCTCAAACAGAGATTTGCGGGATAGGGTAGTCCATCCACCCAGATTCTCGGCTTGCTGAATGGCCTTGATGGTGTGGCGGGAAATATCAGCAACGATACCCAGTCGTTTATTGTTAGGTGCCAGGCAAATCAAACCACGTCTGCGCCAGATTCCCCAGCGCGGCATGGCATCCAGCCTCTGGTGTTCCGGGCCAGCATGCTGCCGAAAATAGTGCTCATACTCAGCAGTGAAAGTCTCCAGCTCGCTGACTGGGTCATCATCAAAAACAGCCGCAAAAGCCTTGGCATGAATCGTATGATCTGGAGTGAGTGGTCCGCGCTGGACCAATGCCTCCGCATTGTCCAGAGTCGCGAACCCGGCAGCTGATTCCGACAGGTTACAGCGTATCAGAACCGGACCACCGTAGCAGACACCTGCCTGCTTTCGTAACAAACTCAGGTAACGCAGATCACTTTGAGACAAGCTAGTGCTGGACCGAGCCAAAGAGGTAGCTCCCTTGGACTTTATGAAGTCCTCGGCGCGGGTTACCAACTCAATCATCGTGTCATAGCTGGTTTTAGCCTGGTCATGAAACGTGAAAATGCCATGGTGCATGAGCACAATTCCACGCAAACGAGACCAGTCTGCGCCCTCTGTCGCCGCTGCAACCTGCCTTGCCAGGAGGAAGCCGGGCATAAGATAAGGCAAAATCAGGATCTCATCGCCATACAACTCGTGCAAAATCTGTTCACCCTCAGGCGTATTGCTGAGAGTAACAACAGCATCGGCATGGCTATGATCCACAAATCGGTGCGGAATCAGAGCATGCAGGATGGCTTCGACCGAGGGGGTCGGACCGCCCGGGTCCAACAGGGCGAGCCGCAGTTGGCGCATCATTTCAGTGTCGTTGAGACAGGGCAGTTGGGCCAGTTGCCGGAGATGGGGCAGGCGGGTTGCTGGGAATCCTGAAGCCTCAATGGTACGTAAATCCCAGCCAGATCCCTTGATGAACAGTACCTCTACTGTCTCACCAAACACGTCCGTGAGAGTGCCTTTGACTGAGGTATTACCACCGCCATGGAGTACCAGATCACTATCAGCTCCGAGCAAACGCGATGAATAGACCCTCTGCCCGACCGTGTCAGAGTCGTCCAGACGCGCTGCCTCCTGCTGATTCCATCGGTTCCTCATGGTCTGTAGATGCCTACGACATGACAGCCATGGCATGAATTGCACACTTAAACTAAAGAAAATTCGCAACACCTAACATGTCGGTGCTGCGCCGATTGGGATTGTCCTTGCCGATTGCCGGGTTGGAGACTTATGGTAACGGATTACTGGGGCTCAACGATCGAGATGTTTGCCATTCCAGCCTGTCGGGCGGCATCCATGATCATGACCAAAGTACTGACCTCTGATGAGTTGTCCGGCTGGATGATGACTGAAGCTGCCGGATTTTCGGCTTTCAGCTGGTCGATATTGGAACGAATCTGAGTTTCAATAATGGGTCTGGGATTACCGTTAAGAATGATCTCATTGTTTGGTCCTATTTCAAAGAGGATATTCTTTTTGTCGGGATCATCGGGAGGTGGTTCGTTCTCATTGTTATCGCTGCTGGCAGCATTGAGGGCTGTTTCCGACAGAAAGGTTGCAGTCACAACAAAAAAGATCAACAGGATGAAGACCACATCCAACATGGGAGTCAGATCAATCTTGGCATCATCAGCTGACCGCTTACCGGAGATTTTTTTCATTAGAGGCTCCTAGCTTCAAATTGGCTGTCAATTTCAAGTATAGCAGTGCATTGTTGATTAGTCCCTTGACTAGAGTCGGCGCATGTACTCAATCGCATTGCGACCAAAGCATACCTTTCGGTTTGCTGGTAATCTGATCTTGGGCAGCATTGTTCCGACAGCCGCTGGCTACTATGAATACTCCATATTTATCTGTTCTGGCTACTTTTTGAGCGACCCAATGGTGAAACTGATGAGGTCTTTCAACTGGTCAGGGCTTTTCCCTTCCCGGGAATTGACCCGCACTCCATGCATAAAGTTCATCAAAATTTCGGTCGCAAATTCAACACTGACCCCTTTTTTCAGCTTGCCTTTCTGTTGTGCTTGCTTCAACCGTTCTGTCAACGGCTTGCGTATGTTGGCCAAAGAGGAGCGGATTACACGCTTCAGATTGCGATTGTGATTGATGCTATCACACAGGGCATTTACAAGCATACAACCCATGTTGCGGCGTCTAGCGGTTGTATTCAATACGGATAGTTCGAAAAATCGGTTTATGGATTCCCAGGGGCCAAGTGCTTCGTTTTTCAGGGAATCATCAATCTGCCCATCAATGAGTATGTTGTAATGGTCCACACAGGACTTGAAGAAGGTTTCCTTGTCACCAAACGAGTTATAAAGCGTACCCCGATTAATATCTGCACAATCAAGCAGTTTCTGGATTGAACTCGCCTCAAATCCTTCCTTCCAAAATTGTTCCATGGCATTGGTCAGAACCTTTGCCTCGTCAAATTCAATTGGACGTGCCATTGCTTTTTCCTGAATCCTGTTATTTAACTAATTGATTAAAAGAGTTACCGAGCGAAACTGCCCCGTTCTGTTGAGGCTCTGCCTCCTTTCTTTCCAACTCGCATCTGCTCACTGATTTTGGGATAGTGCAGCAACTTTGGCCTATGTGTAAAGCATTACCAAACCAGCTGTCAACATCTTCTGTTAGCAGCGCAGCTGTTTATGCGCTACCTGCGGCTCACTGCCCGTTGCCTGTGACCCAAATTGATCGGCAATAGTTCAGGTAGGTTGCAGACAGCCTATATTATCACTGTTGGCGGATTTTGCACTACTAACTACCCTCTATTTTTGTCAATGTACCAAAGGATTAGTTCCGATCGCCACAGATAGCATGGATATTTTTTGTTCTGGGCTTTGCCAGCCGTATCATACACACAACCGCAACAGTATTGATTAAATTTTGACCAGACAACCTTCCTGGTGTAATAACCATTCAGTAAGTGCCAGCAGCTTATGGTGCCTAAGGCTGCGGATAGCTAATTTCCTGATTAATCATCCCCGAGCCATAGGCCTAAAGATTTTCGGCGATGGTAAGCGTCAGCCCTATCAATCCGCCAAAGGCGCAGCCCCAGACTACCAGCCATCCCAAGTGCTTGCGTATCATCTGCTGCACGATCTCCTTTACCATGGCTGGTGTCATCTGATCCAGACGCTGATCAATGAGGCCCTGCAACCTACTCAGTATGGCCTCCTCATCAAACACTCCCTTTAGAGCTTCCTGTATTCGTTCCTGAAAATCCGCCCCGAAAAATTGCTGACGAAAATACTCGCGGATTTTCTCCATGAAGGGTTCTTTCAGTGTGTCAAGTGCTTCCCTACCGCCCAGCATACTCAGCATACCGGCAAATGAGGAATTCATGATGACATCAATCAGTGTTTCAAAGGCTTGGTCAAAATCAAGATTGTCAACACTGGACTTCAGCTTTTCTCCAAGCATTGCCGAAGTGTTTCCAGCCCCATGGAAAAAGGCTTCAAGATCCCCGCGCCTGAAGAACTGATCCAGGATCAGATCCCGTATGGCCCGCTTGAAATCCTCAAAGCGAATCTGGATTACTCCGGAGCCATACAGCCCAGGCACCCGTTCAAACAGCATGTGGACTGCCAGCCAATTGGTAATACCACCGGAGAGTGCAAACAGGCCAGTGTTGAGCACATAGACCTGCCAAGGACCACTCGTCAGAAGTCCGGCAATAACCAACAGCAGGGCCAGACCATTACTGACTAGACTTTTATTGATGTGCTATCACCTCCCGATCAGTTGGAAAAATCAAATCACTATGTTAAATGATTGCCTTCATTACTCGCAATACTTACTCATTGGTTTCAGCGGACAAGGATATATGGCGACATTGTTTTGGCAAGTTTTCAGCGCAATCATACACTGATTCCTGTTCTCGTCTATCGACCCATAAAATACCTTGAGACCTTCAAAATCAGTGACAAAAAGAGAGGACAAAATCAACCAATTTGGCTCAAAGAAAACTTGGTATTGCAATGAAAATATGATGCTGTCTATTTAACCAGTATTAGGAAGAGGTCAATATGAATATTGAGTTTGGTGGACAGTGGACCAAGATTAAGTTGAATATTTTGGAAAAATACTTAGGGTTTTATAAAAAAGCTCTTCAAAATCAGATATTTACTCTTCACTATGCAGATGCCTTTGCGGGAAGTGGAGAGCAAAAGTTTCCTGGTATCGACTCACAACAGGACCTGTTACCGCGGGAAATTCTTGATGGTTCTGTGCGCATTGCACTAAAAACAGAACCTAGATTCCATAAGTATCATTTCAATGACCTTGAACATGAGAATGTAGAAAGGATACAGGAAATTGCCAATAATGAATTTCCAAAGAAACAGGTTGATTGTACTCAGAAGGATGCGAATAAATTTGTGCAAGAATTTTGCTCGTCACTTGGGTCGAGAGATCGGGCAGTACTCTTTATCGATCCATTCAGCACAGAATTACAATGGGAAACGCTCAAATCTGTGGCTGAATCTAAAAAGGTTGATATGTGGCTACTTTTCCCCTTTTCAGTGATTTTGAGACTGATGCCCAAAATAAAATTATCCCTGAATGGGCCAGTCTAATTACCAGATTGTTGGGAACATCAGACTGGGAAGATTCGCTTTACCGCAAAAAACCCGGATCGAAAATGCAGGATATGTTTGAAACTGAAGACAATTACAATCAGACAGAACGAATTGATGCAGAAGGAGTGCAAAGCTGGGTAACCAATCGGCTCAAATTTCTTTTCCCCTACGTTGCTGAACCAAAGCTGTTGGATAATAACGGGCGTCCTCTATTTTTATTTTATTTTGCAGTATCTAATAACTCACCGAAAGCACGACAATTGGCCGACAAGGTAATTCAATCTGTTATGCAGCAAAGGACTATGAAATGAGCAAAATTGAATGGACCGAGCAAACATGGAATCCGGTGACCGGGTGTACCAAGGTTTCACCAGGCTGCAAGCATTGCTATGCCGAAACCATGTCCAGGCGGCTACAGGCCATGGGGGCCACTGGATATGAAAATGGATTCAAGGTAAGCCTGCTCCCGCAACGCCTTGAACAACCCCTGAGTCGAAAAAAGCCAACCATGTATTTTGTGAACTCGATGAGCGATTTGTTTCAGGATGCAGTTCCCTTTGGATTTATTGAGCAGGTTCTGACTGTAATTGACGACACACCATGGCACACCTACCAGATTCTCACCAAACGCAGTGCAAGAATGCGCAAGTTTTTCATGACTCGTAGCATACCTGAAAATGCCTGGATAGGAGTCTCAGTGGAAAACAGAAAGTATGGGATACCAAGGATTTCTGATCTTCAGGCTGTTGCCGCCAGGACCCGATTTCTCTCGGCGGAACCACTACTGGAGAATTTGGGGAGTATCAGTCTTGAAGGAATTCATTGGTTAATTACAGGCGGGGAGTCAGGCATAAAAGCGAGACCAATGAAGGAAGAGTGGGCGGTTAGTCTCAGGGATCAATGCGAAAAAGCAGGCGTGCACTTCTTTTTCAAGCAGTGGGGTGCTTGGGGCAAGGATGGCGTGAAGCGATCCAAGAAAGCCAACGGGCGACAACTGCGAGGCAAAACCTGGGATATGATTCCAGCAGTCGGCATCACATGATTCCAACCATCGAAATGGAGTAACGGTGTAGGGCAAGGCAAAGATTAGGCTGACTTCCTGTCCAATACTCAGTCCGGCAAATTCAGCATCTACACTCCCTGTACCCGAATCAGTCTTGTTCCAGTCTGGACGAGAAAACTAATTGTCGTCTGGTAATTGCTCCGCGCTTGCCTGAGGCGAACCGAATGCCTGTTTGAACTCCGGTTCCAATCCATCCAGCGGTCCATTGAGAGTATATACAGCACTGGAAAGGCTGTCGACTTGATCACCGAAGATGCGATCGAACAGATAAGCACCAATTGCCAAGGGAAAATTAGCAGTCAGCAAACCGATCCAAGGCAAATTAATGCTAAGCGGCAAGGTCACATACATCTCACCCTCAATAGTCTCTGATGCCAAGTCCACATCACCGGAAATTTGGTACAGACTGCTGGGCCCGGAGATAACAAGCTGGTCATTGATATGCAGCAGCCCCTCTTCCAGCGTCAAATTGCCGCTGATCTCATCAAAAGCCAACCCGCGACCCAACAGGTCATCACTAAAACGCAAGCGCTGGAAAATTGCTGTGAGATTGATGAAACTCACGAGCCGCAACGCACCTTGACCACCCTCGGAGTTTCTGAGAAAACGTCCTTCCTCCACCAGCAGATCGATACGACCGCCAAGTCCCTCTGCCGCAAAGAAGGCAGGTGACCCCGGCCAGGTAAGCTCGGTAACAAAGAACGCAGAGTTGCTTTCAAGACTCGGCGCATACCCATTCGCCTCCAGAACCGCACCGATATCATCCGCAACCAATACACCTGTCAGTTTACTCAACGGTTTGCCATCATCGATTTGCCAGCTGAAGAAAGGCTCCACTTTCTCAATACGCTCGTCCATCTCATCTCTGCCCAGACGTAAACCGCGAAAATCAAAATTCAAGTCGTAAAACTCGGCCCCTGTTTTCGTTGGTACCAACCGAAAGCCCCCGCTCCCAAAATTTCTTGCTCCTATTGAAAAATCATTGGTGGAAAATTCCATCAAGGGCAAATTGCGTGGATCAATATCTGCAAGCGGATCTTTCCGCTCCAGTGATCCCTCTTGCTGCATAGGGATTTGGCCTTCACTGGGCGACTCAGGCTGATCGTCAGGAGGTTGCATGACTACCACAGTATCTTGATGCGGGATGCCTTGAACTTCCTTGTCTTCCTCCACACCCTTCTTACTCATCTGCTCGGCAACAAGGCCCGTCTGTTGTTCTGGGCCGTTTGACAATACGCCTGTGTCAGCCAAGGGTTGGCTCACTGCCAGCAAGGTCTCCTCGCCTTCACCGGGCAGGTGCAAATAATCCAGTTCAAGCCTAAGGTAATCCTCGCTGTCAAACGGAATCAGTACCATGCCAGCTACCACTTCGCTGCTGATTGCAGCCGACCACCCTGATCGCTCAAAGTCTGGAATCAGTCGCATAGCAACCTGCGACAGTTCCTGGTCATAAAGAGAAAATTTGTCTGCATCAAGGTCAATGAAGGCGATGTTGCTGGCAAAACTGAATTCAGAGACATTGCCATTAACACCAGCCTGACCTGCTTTCCCGACCGCAGAATCCAGTCTGTCCATGAAGGCAGTCCATTCCGCCAGTTCGAAACGTTCCAGCTCAGCACCGATGATCAGTCCCGAACCGACCTCGGAACTCAAGCTCTGTGCCTCTGTACCGTCCAGACCGATCGTCAGCAATCCCCGTTGCAATTGAAGATTGTCCAGATCTACATCCATCCGCAGATCCGGCCCAAGACTACCTCCGACAGACAGATCATCCTCATCAAATTCCAGTGTGAGATCAAGTGGCAGCACAGAACCGGTTGACTTTCCAAGGGGCGCCGGAAACCTGAGATCAATCTCCCGTAAGTCCGATTGCAGTCGCAAAGTGTTGCTGTTTCCCTCTGTAGCAGAAGGGACAATGCGTAACTGCGCCTGGTAATCAAGGTTGCCGCCCATCTGCGCCAGAACTATTCTGACCAGTTCACTCTGCCCTGGCCAGGCAATCAGCTCAGCTGGAGTGGTGCTTCCGGTGCCGGATACATTAACGGCTTCAAGAGTCCTGTCTGAAAACTCTGAGGCAAGTGATAATGCCACAGTATCACCGAGCAAATGGGCACTTAGATTGCTCTCTTCGAGGCCAGTTCGGGAATCGAAAATAACCGGTCCGGTCAGATCAGTTATGGCAAGATCAAATGGAGAAATCTTCAACTCGTTGTCAGCCAGTTCAAACTCAAGCCGCACATTCGGCTCACTGTCCTGCCGACTGATGGGCACCGTCACTTCCGCATCGGCTTTAAAACTACCTTTTACCTCCCAGCCGGACAGGGCCTCTCGCAAGGCAACACTTACTGGTGTCTGTTGCAGGTAATCCAGCCCAATGGCAGTATCGGCATTGATCTCGCCTGAGAAGGTAAGCAAACTGCGCCCTGACGCATCTCTGCGAATCTGACCTGTCGTCTGCTCAAGGTTGATTCCGAGACTGCTGCCTGCATGCACGACCATATCCACCGTGTTGTCATCAGTCATTACCAAGCCGCTCAGCTGCTCAACGATGGGCCATTCCTTACTAAACTGCAACACACCGTTATCAACCTGAAAAAAGCTCTGAAAGGTTTTGCTGGCTGGGTCGGAACCACTAACAGTGCTTCCGCGATAAAGCACTGCACTGTCCTCCAAATCACCAGCAATAATCGCCCCTTCCAGATAGTCCATACTGTTGCGCAGACTAGTCTGAAATCGCGAGCCATCCGGCAGGTATAGAGATTTTAAAGAAGCATCGGCGCGCTTGGCACCGACCATCAACGATAAGGTTGATTCACGACTGCCATCCGACCCTAGAACTAGTCCGGACTTAAATTTCACTCGGGCATCTACAGCATCCGACTCTGCAACAATCACACTGCTCAGCAAGCGCAATTGCTCGCCATTACTGAGGTCTGCATCAATGTGCAGACGACCGTTGACATAGTCATAATCCCAAGCATCGCTAAAAGTATTGGGAATGTGAATGCTGAAACTGTCAGACTCCACCTCGCCGAGACCGCTCAGTCGCTGCAACCTCGGATCAAATCCAAGTTCAAGGTAACCGCTGATTCCCTCTAGCCGCGGCAAGCCACGGAACGATCCTAACTCTACCCCATCAAGATTGGTGCGAACTTGGGCAGGCTGCAGATCAGTGGTATCAAGCGGCAGACGCAGGAACAGATTTTTCAAGCTGCCGCCCGGCGCATACCCTACCAACTGTTGCTGAACCGCTTCATCCAGCAATCCACTTGCTGTTGCCATGTCACTCAATAACGAAATATTTATTTTATTCGCCTGCGCCGTAAGTTGTTTACCGGGGCTCCAACTCAACAGACTATCGAAACCGTCTAATGAATCCTCACCATATTTCAATTTTAGGTCAGACACGGCGACTTCCCATAAATCCAGTACCGAATCCCAGGAGGCGGTCGCCCTGCCGGTAAGGTCTTTTAACTGCAATGGATTAGCCGACTCTGCTGCAAGCACAAGTTCATCAAGAGCAATAATGCTGCTGGCCGTTGTGATCTTGCCGGCAGAGAGATCAAGCCAAAATTGACCCTGACCGACCAGAGTTTGAACATTCACTGGGCCTAAATTCTGTGCTGCCAATAGTGGAGAGTAGTCGCCCTTGGGCATATTGAGATAGAGACTGCCCTCCATCCCGGACAACTCATTGCCCCGCAACTCCATTGAAATGCCTAGGAGATCCGGAACGTCCTCCAGGCTGGTATCAAAATGAACGAAGTGGATATCACCTTGGTTGCGTATTGTCACCGCGCCATTGTTGAAGGCCAAAGAGTCGCCTGAACGGGTTTGTAGACTCACGGTTACCGCCGTTAAGTCCAGTTGCGAGATCCCGAGCAAGGCATCATAGAGAGCATCAAGATTCAGCTGCAAATCATCTTGGGGAAGCTCCAGTCCACTGATCTGCCAGCCACCTTCATGATTCTGTTGCAGCAGCAAATCCAGATCTTCGATCAGAAACTCCTTCAAAACCCAGCGTCGCTGCCAAAGGCTATGCAGCATATCCACCTCAAGTGTGACACGGCCGAGGAGCAGAGAACTGGAGGTCATCGGCTTAGCACCTCCATCCGCTGCAATGCGCAGACTGTCGAGCCTGATTACCGGGTTAAAGCCTCTGAAGCTGCCTTTAAGATCTTCTATCAAAACCGGAATGCCGGTACTGTGCAGAATTCTGTCTTCAAGATAACCGGTATATCCGGAAATGGCCGGCATGAATTGACGCCCCAGACTTACATAGGCGGCAAGCAGCACCAGGACCACTACCAGCAGAGTCACCAGCTGCCTTTTAAGTTGAGTGAGCAAAGTAAATCGCATCATTGTTTTGGAACGGCTTTGATCTTTCATCACCGACAGACACCGGCTGGCTCAGAGTCAGTAGTTTCTGTCTAAGAATCCCTGAAAGTGTTAATAAACTGAACCTTGATCCAACCCAAGTCTGTTACGGTTTGAGTTCCTAACCTTGGAGACAGACTGCTTTGTGGTTACGCAGATGTTGCTGGACCACGACTGCTTAAAGAAGAGGCTCAACACCTGCGTTGCAGAACTTTAAAAGAGCCTTGGCAGTGACAATCAGGTCATAACTAAATCAAACTGCTCCTGACTATACATAGGTTCGACCTCAAATTTGACAGCCTTGCCGATCAGTTCTTCCAGTCCCGCCAGCATGTCCGACTCCTCGTCCAGCAATCTGTCAACTACAACCTGTGAGGCAGTCACTAGCATCACGTCTTTCTCATAAGTTTTCGCCGTTGCCAGGATTTCCCGAAAAATTTCATAGCAGACCGTCTCTGCCGACTTGAGTTTGCCGCGGCCATCACAAAACGGACACGGACTGTTCAAGGTTTGGCCCAGGCTCTCGCGGTTGCGCTTGCGCGACATTTCCACCAGACCCAGGGATGAAATTTCAGTGATGCTAGTTCGGGCATTATCCTTTTCCAGCAACCGGGAAAAGCTACGATACAGTTGTCGCTGATGTTCCGGATCAAGCATATCGATAAAGTCAACAATGATGATGCCGCCAAGGTTTCTGACCCGCAACTGACGGGCAATGGCTGCCGCCGCCTCAAGGTTAGTTTGAAGCACTGTCTCGGCATGATTGCGACTTCCAAGATAACTGCCCGTGTTCACATCTATGGTGGTCATAGCCTCAGTCTGATCAATGATTAGATCACCACCGGATTTGAGCTTTACGCAACGAGACAGTGCCTTGATAATCTCGTCCTCTATGCCATAAAGATCAAAAACTGGTCGTACATCAGTATGTAGCTCAATATTGGGATCCAGCTCTGCGACATAATCCTCCAGGAACTCCTTGATCTCGGTATACGTCTGCTGGTCGTCAACCAGAATTCTCTCTATCTGCGGAGATAACAGGTCCCGCATCGTACGCAAGTACAACGGGACTTCCCGGTAAACGGTCCTGATGCCCTGCTTGCGGTTGATGCGTTGTTCCACCTTATTCCAAAGCCGATTAAGAAACAGCACATCCTCCCGCAGCTCTTCGGTATTAGCACCCTCAGCAGCGGTCCGAACAATAAATCCACCCCGCACCGGCTGACCCTCAGCCTTAAGAATGTCCTGCAGCAAGGCCAGCAAACGCTCCCGTTCATCCTCATCTTCCAAACGCTGCGAAAGCCCCAGAGATGAGCTTTGGGGCAGATACACGAGATTACGCGAAGGCAGGGCCAGATTAGTGGACAGGCGGGCACCCTTGGTACTGATCGGATCTTTCGTTACCTGCACCACCAATTGCTGACCTTCGTACAGTTTCTGCTGAATAGGCCTCGAGATTTCGCCCCTGACTTCAATTCCGTCAGCACCTAGTACTGTTATATCAGAGTTGTGGATAAACGCCGCCCGCGCCAGGCCAATATCCACAAATGCCGCTTCCATGCCGGGTATCACGCGTGCCACGCGTCCACAATAGATATCACCGACATGACTCTTTTTATTATGACGTTCAATGAAGATTTCCTGCAGCAGCCCGTTTTCAATCAGAGCCACACGGGTCTCCATCATCGTTACATTAATTAATATTTCCTGGCTCATCGCTTGAGGCTTTTCCAGTTGGCAACCAACAGGATACTCCAAATTTATAAAGCAATCGGGCTGTCTCATAAAGGGGTAATCCCATTATGCCACTGTAGCTACCATGGATGGATTCAACGAAAACAGCACCCAAGCCCTGGATCCCATAACCTCCAGCCTTGCCGACTGGCTCACCGGTGGCCCAATAGGCATTGGCCTCAGCCTCGCTGATGGCACGAAAACGCACAGTGGACGCAGACAGAACTGTGTCCTGTTTCTCATTGATTGCCACACAAACTGCAGTAAGCACATCATGCTCGGTATTCGCCAGTCTCATCAACATGGAGACTGCCTCCGGCTGTGACTGTGGCTTGCCCAACATCGTCTCTCCCAACACTACAACCGTGTCAGACCCAAGCACAACCACTCCGGGCCGGACCACTTGGGCCAGTGCAGCGCAGGCTTTTTGCTGCGCCAATCGGGAGACCAGTGCCGACGGTGTTTCCCCGATTCTGGCTGATTCATCAATATCCTGGGGCAGTACCTCAAATTGCACACCGATCTGTCGCAACAGCTCGCGACGTCTGGGCGATGCTGAGGCGAGGACTAGTGAACTTGCAGACAATGAAGCTCCAGTGCACAAACGGACTGCATCTTATCGAACATCAAAATAGCGGCGAGTATATCGCAACAGTTGGAACAACAAGGGCCAGATCACTGCACTGGTCACAGCTCCCAGCATGAAAAGCAATGATGAGGAAACAGTCTGACCGGACACCACTTGCAACCAGTGGGTGAGGTTCAGGTTGATACCGGTCAGCGCTAGCACCAGTCCGGCCTGTTGCATGGCAGAGAACATCCTCAGGCGAAGGTGTAGGGTCATTGTCACATAGGCGATGAGCAACAACCCAAGGGAGTTAAGTCCCAACATGGAGCCCTCAAGCACATCATGAATGATACCAACCAACCAGGCCGTTCCAATTCCCACCCGGTAAGGCAGTGCCATAACCCAGTAGAGCAATACCATGGAAATCCATTCCGGTCGGTATGGCCTAGCCCAGTCTGGCAACGGGACGATTGCCAGCAGATAGGCAATAATAAAACTGAGGAAGATGACCCAACGGCCATTAGCTGTTTTCTGCATGAGCACCTTGGCTCTGAGAAGCCAGCATCAAGGGTATCCCGGTTCAGAATGTTCCGGTGCAGGCTCAGCTCGTGGAGGCAGATTCTCCCTGCCGATGTCTGCTTCGGCCCCGTTACCCTGTGGTACTGGCAACGATTCTGGCAGCACTGTCTCCACGCCCTCAAATACAAGAATGACATGCCTGGTTCGGGCCATTTGTGCCAGGGGTCGGGCCTTGACTATGGCAAAGTCCATTCCGGGATCAGCATACACGCTGACTATACGAGCCACCGGATAATTCTTGGGGTACACTTGGCCCATACCGGAACTCACCAGCAGATCGCCAGCCTTCATATCCTGGGTCTGTGTCACAAATTCCAGATCCAGTTCAATCGCCGTGCTTCGGCTCCCGCGGGCCAGTGCCCGTTCACCATTGCGATTCACTTCTACAGGCGTTACATGCCGAAAATCTGTTATCAGCAATACCCAACTGGTGAAAGGCAGTACCTCGTCCACCTGGCCCATCACCCCATTGGCATCAAGCATGGCCTGGCCAACAAATACACCATCCATGGCTCCCTTGTTGATCAGCACCCGCTTCAAGAACGGATCCGGCGATAGGTTGATGATTTCAGCCGGTAACACTTCAGCTTCAATCATCTCCGTTGCTTCACGCAACTCCAGCAGACGGCTGTTTTCTCGCGCCAGTGACTCCAGAAGCTGCAACTCGCGTTGTGCAACCAGCAAATCCTCCCGCAACTGGTTATTTTCAGTCAGCAAATCAGTACGGGAGACGAATACATCGTCAACCCAGAAAGTCAGCTGAGCCGGTATGTTGGCAATCCAGTAGACCGGGGTTATCACGAAACCCAGAGAGAAACGCACCCGATCCATGTAGCTAAAACGACTGTCAGCAAACATAAGGCATACAGTCAGCAACAGGAAGGCAAGTACGCGGTATTCGAGTGCCACGCCCTTGATAAATAGAGTCTTGTCGATGACCAGTTCCCTCAATGATTATGGATTGGGTAGCGCAGGGTAACAGGGAATGGTTGGGAAGGTGTCAATGGATAAACACTGGCTAATCAATGACTGGCCGAGGAATACCTGCCAAAGGCTCTAGTCAGTCGACAAATAAATATCACCCGAATCCATCAACTCCATAGCCTTACCACCGCCTCGGGCAACACAAGTGAGAGGGTCTTCGGCCACTATGACCGGCAAGCCGGTTTCCTCTGTAATCAGCTTGTCAATATCCTTGAGCAGGGCACCACCGCCAGTCAATACCATGCCTGCCCCGGCAATGTCCGAGGCCAGTTCCGGAGGTGATTGTTCCAGCGCACTGTGCACAGCTTGCACAATGGCAGCAAGCGGTTCACTCAGAGCTGACATGATCTCCTCGCTTTTCAGGGTAAAGCTGCGTGGCACACCTTCTGCGAGGTTGCGTCCTCTGACATCAAGTTCGCGCAACTCCGTAGTGGAATCCATAAAGGCGCAGCCAATCTCTTTCTTGATGCGTTCCGCAGTGGCATCACCTATCAGACTACTATAGTTGCGGCGGACATGGGTAATTATCGCCTCATCAAATCGATCACCCCCCACCCTGACAGATTCGGAATACACAACACCATTCAGGGAAATGATGGCAATTTCCGTGGTGCCACCACCAATATCCACCACCATGGAACCACTGGCTTGCTCCACCGGCAGACCAGCACCAATGGCCGCTGCCATGGGCTCCTCAATTAGACGCACATCGCGGGCTCCGGCACTGACCACGGATTCCCGAATCGCCCGGCGCTCTACCTGTGTAGATTTGCAAGGAACACATACCAGTACCCTTGGACTGGGGGGAAACAGGCTGTTTTCATGAACCTTGTTAATAAAGTGCTGCAGCATTTTCTCTGTGACCTGAAAGTCAGCAATAACTCCGTCCTTAAGAGGTCGAATGGCGGTAATATTCCCTGGCGTTCGGCCCAGCATACGTTTGGCATCAGATCCCACCGCCGTAACAGTCTTTTGTCCATTGCTAGTCCTGATGGCAACGACTGAAGGTTCGTCTAGCACTATCCCTTCATCACGCACATAAATCAATGTGTTTGCCGTGCCGAGGTCGATCGAAAGGTCATTGGAGAACATTCCCCGAATTTTCTTGAACATATATTGTTCGCCTTGCTGTTTGTATTTGCTGCTTACTGTCAGAACTGATCGCTAAAGACTCTTGAGAGATATGCTTATGTGTCAATCCAAGGTTCAGGGGGCGATTACCAGTTTCTCGACTGATGTGTTTTTTAAGTGTGCCACGAGTCTTTTACTATTAAAACGGCATCCATGCCCGATGATTTAGCCTAAGTCAGCATTAATTACCAACTTTGACCATCAGGAAAGGCACATTGGACTCGGTAGTGTTAAATCACTTGAGCTATAGTGTTGCTTATACCATTGGGCTAATTTCAAAACTGATCATGGCACTTTTTCAGGATACATTGGATGCTGACCACAACATCTCTCTGGTCCAAAAAGGATTTCTGCAATCAGCCATAAGTAACTGTGCTGCCAGCGGTCTGGTGTTTCACAGATCAATGCTCCGTCAGTTTGATGCACCCTGCCAAGACGACGAGTTTTTGTTATAATGACCATATTATCCTAAACACTCTAACTGTAGCAGTCAGAAGGTGTGCAAGCAAGTAACTGGGTATTATTGGATGGCGGGTGCCAGTCTCGCTGTGGTAAAAATATTGAGAAAGTCTATGAGAGAATTACCGGTATTACCTGCTGTTCAGCCTGCTTGTCCTGCCGCCAATTTGGAGCACCATTATGGCCTTCGACCGATTGGAAGTTGAGAAAGTCGCTCAACTTGCTCGGCTGCACATCAGTGATGCCGAGGCACAAGAGGTGACTTCACGGATCAACGATATTCTTGATCTGATCGACAGGATGCAGTCCGTGGACACCGAAAATGTAGAGCCCTTGGCCTACCCGAGGGATGTCAGGCAGCGTCTGCGACCAGATGAGATCACTGAAACTGACCGCCGGGAGGAATTGCAGAGATTGGCACCGGCAGTGGAGTCCGGTCTGTTTCTGGTTCCGAAAGTACTTGATTAGTCTTGCTAAGTTCGGTGTCTGCCTGCTGGTGATGTCTGGATATTACCCGGAAGCCAACGCTGATTAATGATGTTGATGCACCTAACTGAAGATAGTTCAGCCGAAAATTTACGCCACTCCGGCAGACATCCAAAAATTTATGACCTGTTTTCTTACGTCTGTCTACTGACTTTATTCGACTTCCTCTGTGCAGTCTGTTTATGATTGAAAAAACCGCTACCGAACTCGCCAGGGCTCTGCATTCTGGTGAAATCTCCAGTGTCGAACTAACCAAGGCCTACCTAAACCGCATTAGTGCCTTGAATAATCAGCTCAACGCTTTCATCACAATTTGTGAGGAGTCTGCTTTGGAGCAGGCACGGGCCGCCGACACCAGGAGGGCCGCAGGCGACTCTTCACCTCTGCTCGGAATTCCTCTGGCCCACAAGGATATTTTCTGCACCAAGGATCAGATCACTAGCTGTGGGTCCCGCATGCTGCATAATTTCACGGCTCCGTATGATGCTTACGTGGTGGAGAGGTTCAATGCGGCTGGTGCCGTTATGCTTGGAAAAACCAACATGGATGAATTCGCTATGGGTTCATCCAACGAAACCAGCTTTTTCGGTCCAGTGCGCAATCCCTGGGATACCGAACGGGTGCCAGGGGGCTCCTCAGGCGGTTCGGCGGCGGCGGTGGCCGCTGACCTTTGTGCAATGGCGACAGGCACTGATACCGGTGGTTCAATTCGGCAACCTGCCGCCTTTTGCGGTATAACTGGTTTCAAGCCTAGTTATGGCAGGGTATCGCGGTGGGGTATGATCGCCTTCGCTTCCAGCCTGGATCAGGCCGGTCCGTTGTGCAAGAGTGCCGAGGATGCGGCCTTGATGATGAATGTTATGGCTGGACCGGACCGCCGCGACAGCACCTGCGCCGAGCTGGAAACCGAGGACTACCAAGCCGGGATTGGACAAGGACTGAAAGGGCTGAAAATTGGGCTTCCAAGGCAGCATTTTGCCGAGGGTCTGAGTGCCGAGGTGGAATTGCGGATTCGTGATGCACTGGCCGAGTTTGAAAAGTTGGGAGCTACTGTGATCGATATTGATCTTCCCAACAACCATCTGTCGGTCAGTGCCTACTATGTGGTTGCACCAGCAGAAGCCTCGGCCAACCTGTCTCGTTATGACGGAGTGCGCTATGGCTATCGATGTGAGCAGCCTGTTGATCTCGAGGATCTTTACAAGCGCAGTCGCAGTGAAGGGTTTGGTGAGGAAGTGAAACGGCGCATAATGGTAGGGACTTACGCGCTGTCCGCGGGTTACTTTGATGCATATTACCGCAAGGCGCAAAAAATCCGGCGGCTGATCAAAAACGATTTTGATACAGCTTTTAACTCAGTGGACGTGATTATCGGTCCCACATCCCCTCACACCGCATTCACGCTAGGCAGCAAAACCGATCCAGTCGCCATGTATCTGGAGGACATTTATACCATTGCCGTCAATCTTGCCGGATTACCGGGTATCTCCATCCCTGCCGGGTTATGTGGCGGATTGCCTGCGGGACTTCACATTATCGGCAATGACTTTGCGGAATCCCGGGTACTGAATGTCGCCCATCAATTTCAGCTTGCGACCGATTTTCACCGGCAAAAGCCTGCCCTAAAGGTGAATTGACCATGGAATGGGAAACTGTCATCGGTCTAGAAGTGCATGTTTCATTATCCACCCGCTCCAAACTTTTCTCTGGCACTGCCTCACGTTTTGGTGCCGAACCGAATTCCCAAGCCAATATTTTTGACCTGGCCATGCCCGGCACTCTCCCGGTATTGAACGAGGAGGCTTTACGCATGGCGGTCAAGTTCGGTCTGGCCATCGGTGCCGAAATCAGCAAGCGTTCTGTCTTTGACCGCAAAAACTATTTCTATCCTGACCTACCCAAGGGCTATCAGCTTACCCAGCTCGATTTACCGACAGTGGGCAGGGGTAGCTTGTGTATCACCCTTGATGATGGCAGCGAACGCATTATTGGCGTAACCCGTGCTCATATTGAAGAAAATGCAGGCAAGTCATTGCATGGGGTATTTCATGGCATGTCCGGCATTGACCTTAACCGAGCCGGAGAGCCGCTGCTGGAAATCGTCTCCGAACCCGAGATTCGAAGTGCCAGGGAAGCAGTCGCCTACCTGAAAAAGTTGCACTCTATCGTGCGTTATCTGGATATTTCGGATGCCATCATGGCTCAGGGATCCATGCGATGTGATGTCAATATCTCAATTCGGCCCTCAGGTGAGACCGAACTCGGTGTCCGGACCGAACTCAAGAACATTAATTCATTTAGATTTGTAGAAAAAGCCATCGAAACTGAAGTGCGACGGCAACAAGATGTCATTGAGGATGGTGGCCGGGTTGTTCAGGAAACCCGACGCTACGATGCAAATCGGGATGAGACTTTCCCCATGCGCAGTAAGGAATTTGCCAACGATTACCGCTATTTTCCCGAACCCGATCTGTTGCCGGTTGAGATAGACGAAGCCTACATTGAGGCAATTCGTCAGACATTGCCGGAACTGCCTGATGCACGAAAGGCGCGCTTCGTCATTGATTATGGACTGAGCGATTATGATGCCGGAGTTTTGACTGCCACTCGGGAGATGGCTGACTATTTCGAATCTGTGGCAAAAGACAGTGGCGATGCCAAGCTTGCTGCCAACTGGGTGACAGGTGATCTGCAGGCCCTGCTTAACAGGAAAGATCTGTCTATCGAACAATCCCCAATTCAGGCTGATCGCCTAGCTGTTCTAATTGCCCGTATCAAGGATGACACCATATCCGGCAAAATTGCCAAGACCGTATTTGAATCCATGATCAAGGATCAATCTGCTGTGGATGATATTATTGAGGCCAAAGGTCTCAGACAGGTCACGGACAGCGGTGCTCTTGAGGCACTTGTCAATGATGTCATTGCCAGCAATCCCGAACAGGTGCAGCAATTCATAGCTGGCAAACAGCAGGTACTGGGCTTTCTGGTGGGGCAGGCCATGAAACTGTCCCAAGGTAAGGCCAATCCTGGACAGGTCAACAAGCTGCTGCGCGAGAAAATGTCATGAGGAAAGGTCAGAAGTTTTCGATCAGCTACTTGCAAGTCTAAAACCGAACCGCCAGTGCTAGCGTCTTCGGGCAGGACGTTTCCCTCGTTGTGGTCGAGAAGCCCCCTTTGGTCTAAAGCGGGAAACCCGCTCAAAGTCTGGTGCTTTGGTCAGCAAGGCCCCATCCGGGTGGATACATTCCAACTTTTGTCCCAGTTTTTCCTCTATACCCGGCAGCAGAAAGGAATCTTCCTCGCAGGCAAAACTGATTGAGGTGCCCACTGCACCCGCCCGGCCAGTACGACCGATACGGTGCACATAGTCCTCAGGCTCCTCGGGCAATGTGTAGTTCACTACATGCGACACATCTTCAATATGCAGCCCCCGACCCGCCACATCGGTGGCCACCAGAACTGGCAGTTTGCCAGATTTGAACTCACCCAGAGTGCGGATGCGTTTGTTTTGGGGGATCTCACCGGACAGTAATCCACAGTTGATTCCATTACGATACAGATTATCCGCAAGTTTGCGCACCTGATCCCTTCGGTTACTGAATACCATGACTTTTTCTGCACCGTCATCTCTCAGCAAGTTGTATAACAGGTGGTACTTTTCATCGGTAGTCACCAGGTAAACCTTCTGTTCCACCGCCTCGGCGGCCACCTTTTCCGGCTCCACTTCCACCATGACGGGGTCCATTGCCCAGCGCTGTGCCATTTCACTGATCTCGGGGGTAAATGTGGCACTGAACAACAAAGTCTGGCGGCAGTCTTTCTTCGGAGTACGAGCCACTATCTGGCGAACTTGGGGAATGAACCCCATATCCAGCATGCGATCGGCCTCATCCAGAACCAGCAACTCCACCAAACCCAGATACAGATTATCGGCCTGCACAAAATCCAGAAGACGTCCTGGAGTGGCCACAACGAGATCAACTGGTTTCGCGTCCAGTGCCCGATGTTGTTTTTGGTAATCCTCTCCTCCCACTAGAGTCACTGTATGCAGATCACAGCAAGCAGTGAGTTGGGCGGCATCGCTGGCAATCTGTATTGCCAACTCTCGTGTTGGTGCAACAATCAGAGACCGCGGTTCCGAGATATAGCGTTTTTCTTCTATGGGGTTGGACAGTAAGTCATTAATAATGGTGATGAGAAAAGCGGCTGTTTTTCCAGTGCCGGTCTGCGCACGACCGGTAACATCATGCCCTCTCAAGGTATATAAAAGACTGCTCGCCTGGATTGGCGTGCAATGCTCAAACCCAAGTTTGTCTATTGCATCGCGTAATGGCTGTTGTAAATCGAAGCTGTCAAAGCCGATTTTTTCAGATAGCATTTCGTTCATCATAATATACTTCTTAGCTTGTTCCTTTTGATTGGTGAGTAACCAGGTAAGCTATCTGATGTTAATAACCCAGTTAGAAATTAACCCTATGATTTGCCTAAACGACCCAGAGGGAGAGCACAAATTCTAGAAAGCTTATCTAGGCTATTCAGATTGGTGCCTAAAATATTATAATTCATATCACTAATAATTGGTGTATATATCTGGAGAATATCTCACTTCCAGCTTCCAGTCAGGGACCATAACCCAAAATGCCCTCTCGACTCCCATAAAATTATATAATAGATATTTACTGCGGAGGCGTGTCAAATTCATATATGCGGCAAGAGAAAATTCCTTTTTTTCGATTTTTCGTGAACACACCATACCGTAAACCGTCAGTAACAATAACACGTCTGCATTTTTTTGATTTGAGTGCATAACCTTTTGCTTGTTTGAATGCAGACAAGGCCGGAGCATTTAATTTTTTGACTTCAACTACTAGATTAAGGAAGCCATATTTCCGAGGAAGTTCTGAAAATAATGCAATATCTATGTTGTTCCATTCGATTGCCATAAGTTGTGGTGTCCATCCCAAAGTTCGTGGTAGTGGAACAACGAGATAGTTTATTATTTCAACCTTGGATGGCTTGTTTTTATCACTATCATTATACCACTTTGCAATTCGAACAAGTTCTCCTATCTGACTCATTAGATTATTTATTCTATCACTAGCGACTCCCTTTCCAAATAAGTAGCTGGATATATCATCATATTTTACTGCAATATTCTTGGTTTCTGGAATTTGACGTAGTGGTGCAACTTGCGATTGAATAGAAATATCCAAATTCTTTAGCCAAACTCTCACTATTGAATCTTCACTCAAAATTTGTGTAGTGTCGCCAAACTTCAAAGTATAGACATCGAATTCTTTTGTGCCCTTCCAAAGCCAGCGAACTCTTCGAACATGGCCTAAAGCCCAACCATCAACATCATTAAACTCTTCATGAAATTCATAAGGACCAATAATTTCTCCAACTGCAAGAACATATATAGTTCCTTGACATAGAATAGCCAAATCGCCATCTTTAATACATCACAAGACCACCGCAAGTCAGTTATTTTCTTTCAGACCAACCATCATTCTTAATAGGTGCTTTGTAACTTCTCAATAACCCGTGGCAATGCCAAATGTTGGTGCTGGCCTTGATTAACTTGTGCTGACCGCTTCCAGCGACGACCATCCTCTGTAGCAGATTAAACCCGCCCTTCAGTATCCTCGGCAGTACGACTATCAGGGAAGTGAACTCATCTACTGCGATTCCGCCTTTTTTGCACTTAACTCCCAGCTCAGGATGCCGTTACAGTTATTATTATCAAGATGCTCATCATATCGAACCGCTGATGTTGCTCAAAACCTTTTTGCCAAGTGATTGCATGTGAAGGACGCTTGGCGGTGCCGACTGCGAAATGTCGGTGGAAGTTGGCAAAGCCCTACTGGATTGAGAAGTCTGAGATGAAGCAACAACCGATCATCCCTGAAATACCCCCTGAGGAACAAACACCGTCAGCTCAGGACTTACTGGAGCTGACAGGGCAGTTAATCGAACGGGTACAGCAGCTGGAGGATGAAGAACTCGCCTTACTCAAAGATCAAAACAACACTCTGGAAGATCAAAACAATCTCCTCAAGGATAAGATCAATCTCCTTAAAGATGAAATCAACCTCCTCAAAGGCGAAAAAAAGCGTCCGGTCTTTAAGGGCAGCAAACTGGACAAGG
>JAPORB010000116.1 GCA_026710425.1 Gammaproteobacteria bacterium | reverse complement strand
TCAACCCAAGGAAAAATCAAAAAATCCCTGGTACAAAATTATTATGGAAAGGAACAGTAAAGCTTTATGCCGCAATAGTGGGAATTAGAGCTTACAAAATCGCACAGTCAAAATCAGAGGAGTGGAAGTATGAGTAGAAAAAGGCCAGTGTCATGTATGGGGAGCTGATAGATTATCGACTGCGCCAAAGCACATCAAAAGTCAAACTGATACACTCCCTATCGGTTTGATGTCTGTTAATTCAGGTTCTGATCTGATAATCAATTCTGATGTTCATTAGCGACAGCTCAAGTTACTGCCATTGCCATCTTGATTGCAGCTTCTACTTCCAGACAATATGACCATTCGGCATTAGGAATTTTCTCCTCAACATCAAGGGATTATCTGGCATCTTTCGCATGAACTGTACAATAGCATTTATATTACCTATTTCAATACAGGTATCGCTCCTTATTTCAGGATAAACCCCTTGTACTCTATGGAGCGATTCTCAAATCTAGAGGCTGGAGCGTTGAAAATTTATGCACATCCTTAATAACTTCAAAATAGTTCTTCAGTGGAAACGGATAATCTCCGTGACTGATTTGTTTGCATATTTCCGTCCTGACCATGGCTATAGAATTCGATGCCTTGGTTCTGGCTTTTTTTTGCACTAGGCATCGACAGCGTCCTTCTTCTTGTCGATGTAGCAGCTGCTGCGGGCTACACCTTCTTTATTACATCCTAGCCGCTGTCAGCGTTGGGTATGACATAATATGATACTAATTTCCCTAGCATGATCGCTTCCTGTCTACCTGTGAACATTTTCATGGTACTTTGGAGTATGTACATTAGTAACGAAGCGATCTTGAGATCGATCCTGAGGTGAACGGCCCTGATCTGCTCATTGGCACGGAATAGTCAAGGTTCTGCAACATATATTCAAGTGCAGTTAAGTGGGCAGGAGCCAGTTCTTGATGTTTAGGCAGAATTAAAGGCAAAATTAACTTCAAACTAAGGTAGTGGATTTGAGAACTACAGATTATCAGAGGGCTGCCGCTTTACCTGTAACGAGATCTAAAATGCTGGACCATAAACTGCTTTCCATTCTGGTCTGCCCGATTTGCAAGGGTGAGTTGCACTACGACAAGTTGCGACAGGAACTTGTGTGCCGGGCCGACAAGCTTGCTTATCCTGTTCGTGATGGAATACCGGTAATGCTGCCTGATGAGGCAAGGCAGGTTTCCCTAGAGGAAATTGAAGCCCTGTAAGCCTATTCACCACATTTACCAAGTATTCAGGGTTGAATGAAGGAGTATCTTGCTTGAGCTTTACGGTGATCATTCCTGCTCGCTTAGGGTCCCGGCGGCTACCTGGTAAACCCTTGTTGGAAATAGGTGGCCTGCCAATGGTACAGCATACTTGGCAAAGGGCGCAGGAGAGTAATGCTAAACGGGTCGTCGTGGCTACAGATGATCCGCGAATCATAGATTCGGTTGAATCATTTGGTGGTGAGGCGGTTCTGACATCATGGTCCCATCAATCGGGTACCGATCGACTGCACGAGGCGGCAGGAATTCTGGGACTGGATGAGTCTGAGTTGGTGGTTAATTTGCAGGCCGATGAGCCTCTGCTACCCGCAGTAGCTATCGGGCAAGTCGCTGAAAACCTTGAAGCCAACAGCAGGGCAGGGATAGCTACCTTATGTGAGATAATCAGTTCGACCCATGAGCTTGAAGATCCCAATGTAGTTAAGGTGGTAAGGGATACCAATGGGTTTGCTCTTTATTTCAGTCGCAGCACCATTCCACATGGAGCAAGCGTGCAGGCTCGTAATTGTTTTCGTCATATCGGACTCTATGCCTATCGAGTGTCGGTACTGAATCAGTTTGTTAGCTGGCCCCTGGCAGAGCTTGAAGAGTTGGAAAATCTGGAGCAGTTGAGAGCACTGTCCCAGGGAGTTCGCATCCATGTTGGTATCAGCAATACGCACATACCAGCCGGTATTGATACAGAAGCGGATCTTGAAGCCGTGCGCCATTTCTTGCGGGCAGAATAATATCACCGCCAGTTTTAGGACATGGCGGTGTTTCTTGTCAATCAATTGGCTACGGAGTTCGTTGGAAGAATTTTTCTGGCGTGATTGTGTTCCCGGCAAGAATTAGTTCCATCTCAATTCCTCAAGAAACGATTTCGCTTGGCTAATACCTACTGAACTTCACTTGCAGATGGGTTTCGTTGGAAATTAGCATGAGTAGGTTGCGGATTCCTGCTTTTAGTAGCCTTCATGGCTTTAAACCTCGGCAGAGATGAGCAAGCAAGTCAGCCTCGACTTGCCGCCTGCCTGGTCTGGAAGCACAACCTGGGTCTGGCAGGGGTAGGACAGGACAAGCGGGATGCATAGTTCAGATAGTCTTCCAATTCAGCACAACTTGGATCTTAAGCCGTATAACAGCTTTGGTGTGTCGGTTATAGCGAAGCAGTTTTGTAGCGTAACCGATGCTGACATGCTACCCGCTGTATTTGACCATGCCAGATCCAAAAACCTGCCGGTTCTTGTGCTCGGTGGTGGCAGTAATATGCTACTGGTCGATGACTTCCCTGGGCTAGTAATACATATTCGATTGGGCGGTGTTCAGTGTAATAAGTCAAGCGGGTTGGTCAAAGCTGGAGCCGGGGAGGGCTGGCATCAACTCGTGTTAAAATGTATGAATAATAGACTGCATGGCCTTGAAAATCTTGCACTTATTCCTGGAAGTGCTGGGGCTGCTCCGATCCAGAATATCGGTGCTTATGGTGTAGAACTCAATCAATTTGTGCATTCGGTTGGGGTTTACGACAATAATCGAGGTGTGTTCAATCGCCTAAACGGGGAGGAGTGCCAGTTTGCTTACCGAGACAGTCTGTTTAAGCGTGAAGATGGTGCAGGTTTGATTATCACCGATATCATTCTGCAGTTGCATAGGGACTGGCAGCCAAATATCAGTTACCAGACTCTTAAAGAGCAACTAGGTACAGACTCTCCAGATCATCAACAAGTATTTGAAGCTGTTTGCCGTATAAGAACCAGTAAACTGCCGGATCCAAAGAAACTGGGCAATGCGGGTAGTTTTTTCAAAAATCCTGTGATTACTTTAGTTAAGTACCAGCAATTGCAACAGGATTTACCACAATTGCCTGCATTCCCTGCGACTAGTGAGAATGAGGTCAAAATTCCAGCTGGTCACTTGCTGGATGAACTCGGTTGGCGGGGTCGAAAGCATGGCGGTGCTGCTGTGCATAACAGCCATGCCTTGGTGTTGGTGAATGCAGGCAATGCTAATGGCAGGGAGATTTATGAGCTTTCTTGCGAGATGCGCCGCAGCGTACTTGACCGTTTTGACATTGACCTGCAGACCGAGGTCACTATTCTGCCGTGAGTAGCAGGTTGCTGTGCAGCGAGTGGGTGAGTATGTCCATTAAATGTAGAGATAATTACCAGGAAGGGAACCGATCACGCAGCAATGCTCCCCTTGGATTGAAATTGTCTACATTTGAAGCTTGCGGGCGGTATTGACAGAAGATATTCCTTACCGAAATCTGACACTGCTGTTTCTCTAGTATCCTTGAGACCTGAGTTCATACTATGTCCGGTGACAAGACCGATAAATTCGATCACAAGGCCTTTGTGGCATCGCTTACCAGCCGACCCGGTATCTATCAAATGTTGGACAAGGATGGCGAGGTGCTTTACATAGGTAAGGCGCGAAATCTGAAAAACCGAGTCGGCAGTTATTTTCGGGCCTCTGGGCTTGCCACTAAAACCATGGCGATGGTGGACAAGATTCAGGATATTGCCATAACTGTGACCAGCAGCGATACCGAGGCTTTGCTGTTAGAGCAGAATCTGATCAAAAGCCAACGACCGCCTTATAACATCGTACTTAGGGACGATAAATCCTATCCCTACATTCTTCTGACTGAAAAAGATACCTTTCCAAGACTAGGATTTTATCGTGGCAGTCGCAAGCGCAGTGGCCGCTTTTTTGGTCCTTATCCGAGTGCAAACGCAACTCGTGAAACACTTCAGATATTACAGAAAGTTTTTCGTGTAAGGCAATGTGAAGACAGCTATTTTAAAAATCGTTCCCGACCTTGTCTTCAATATCAGATTGACCGCTGCACTGGACCCTGCGTAGGTCTGATTAGCCCGGAGGATTACGAGCGGGATGTGCGTTACTCCACGCTTTTCCTGCAAGGTAAAAGTGATCTGCTAACCAGTGAACTCACCCTATCCATGGAGCAGGCCGCAGGAGCGCAGGATTATGAGCGGGCTGCACTAATTCGGGACCAGATAATTGATCTACGCAGTATTCAGGCCGAGCAGAATGTGTCCAATCAGGGAGGTGATGCTGATATTTTGGCCGCTACAGTGGAGCAGACTTGGGTATGTGTGCATGTAATTTACGTACGTGCAGGGAGAATTATTGGCAGCAAGAGTTTCTACCCGAGGGCCAGACTGAACAACACTCCAGAAGAAGTGCTTGCAGCATTCATATCGCAGATATATCTCGGCGATGACAAAGTGGCAAATATACCCACAGAGATCATCGTGCCCGCTCCTATGGAAGACGAGGGTGAGTTGCAGGCTGCACTCTCTTATGTGGCTGGCCGCAAGATCAGACTAAGTCAGCGTGTTCGAGGCCATCGTGCCAAATGGGTTAATCTAGCTCTGACCACGGCCACAGAATCACTGCAATTGCGTCTCAGTAACAGGCAAAATACCCACAAAAGAATCATGGCCTTACAGGAAAGTTTAGGGCTGGATGCTCAGCCCGGACGCATTGAATGCTTCGATATCAGCCATACAAGTGGCGAAGGCACCGTTGCATCCTGCGTGGTTTTCGATGAAAACGGAGCAGTTAAAGCTGATTATCGCCGCTTCAATATCAAGGACATCACTGCGGGAGATGATTATGCGGCAATGGAACAGGCCCTGGATCGCCGATTTACCAGACTAAGTAAAGGTGAGGGCAAGATTCCAGAGATTTTGCTCATTGACGGTGGCAAGGGTCAGTTGACACAGGCCCGCAAAATCCTGGAAAAGTTTCAGCTGCCTGAAATTCAGTTGCTTGGTATCGCCAAGGGACTGTCTAGACGTGCCGGGCAGGAAACTCTGTATCTTAAATCACAAGGTCAGTTTCGGGAGATTGCCCTGCCTGGAGATTCTCCGGCACTGCTACTGCTTCAGCAGATTAGAGATGAAGCCCATCGTTTCGCCATTACCGGCCATCGGCAGCGTCGCAGCAAGGTTCGTAATCAATCATTGCTGGAGGCAATTCCGGGTCTTGGTCCTAAGCGACGCAGGGCTTTGCTCAGGCATTTTGGGGGGCAGCAGGAGATCCGTAAGGCCTCTGAGGTAGAGCTTGCTCGGGTTAGTGGCATAAGCCGGAAACTCGCCGAAAACATCTATGCATATTTGCACAATATATCCTGACTTGTGAGCATTCGATTGATTGCATGACGGTCACGATCGAATGTGGTTGCAGAAATATCTTTAGACTGATTTTATATTAATGTATTAAATTAACTGTTTATTATAACCATCAGATTCTAATATTATCGATGAATTTTGTCTGCGACTGTTGCTGATCCCTGCTGTAGTGTTCAGTTATCACACGCAACTTGCATACAGCAATCTTCTGGCTGCATTCCTGTTTACGCTTGCCAGCCTTAGCGACTGGCTTGATGGCTATCTGGCACGTCGATTTGATCAGAGGACTGAATTCGGAGCCTTTCTGGATCCGGTAGCCGACAAGCTACTGGTGGTAACCGTACTGATTATGCTGGTAGGAGAAAACAACAAGTTAATGTTACCCGCGGTGGTAATTATTGCTCGTGAATTGCTGATTTCTGCCCTTAGAGAGTGGATGGCAGGTAAAGGGCATCGAGAAGCGGTGGCTGTGGTCTTTTCCGGTAAACTGAAAACCACCATCCAAATGATTGCCATAATCATGCTGATGTTGGTCAGCCCTGAGGCACCACAGTGGATGATTATGCTGGTTGGTTCTGCAATGCCTGTTTGGCTATTTATGCTGGGCTATGGAATGATCATTTTGGCAGCTCTGCTGAGCCTTTATTCTGCGGTACAATATTTCAGAGTGGCAAGACCCTATTTGTCGCCTTGACTCCAGTGTTGAAGCAATTATAATAGGTTTAATAAGCGGTCAGGTCACCAGCGAATATGGGGCACAGTGTGTTATTCGGTTAGACTAGCGGCCAGTATTGGAAACTGGCAGCATCTAAGTCATCGTGCGATAATTGACTGATACTTTGGTGTATGTCATAAATAAATATGCGGGAATAGCTCAGTTGGTAGAGCACGACCTTGCCAAGGTCGGGGTCGCGAGT
>JAPORB010000137.1 GCA_026710425.1 Gammaproteobacteria bacterium | reverse complement strand
CTACTACGCACAGTACCTCAGCAAACTGTGAGTTAAATCAAGAAATATCTGCATTGCCAACCTCTGGCTTCAGCTCAAGGGAAACTCTTATGTCTGGAATCCAGTTTCTCTCGCGGGTCAGAGCATACAAGGTTTCGGTCATAACTTGTGGCGATATGCCGCAAACAACGAGAAGAATTTTTGCATATTTTGGTCTAACATGATCGCAAATTATTCCCAAAAAGACTTGAGCATAACGAAGCAATTCTACGATGAGTCTACTGATATGTTTTTTTTGTAAGCTTGTGAGAATTATTGGCTCTGGTCTTTCTAACGAAGAGGAAACTCTACTTCCACATCCTTAAGAGGCGCAATAATGACCCGTATGGTACTAGCCAGATTTTGATGAGACTTTGCAATCCAAATTGCATTACGAAGAATAAGCTATGTCCCCTCTTCCATGGAGTAATTTTGCTATAACGTAAGTATACAAAGCCATGTTATTGTCTCAACGCATCAATATTTAGAGCCGTAATGCTCCTGGTGGCCATGTCCCTCCGGTTCCTTGATAAAGACATTTAGCTTTTCGATTGAACATATCGCTACGATATAAGCAATAATTCAGTACCCTAGTTCGCTAACGGTTTTTGGCCACCTAATGATTCTGTGGTGTCGCGATTTGCCACCATGAAAACCAAACAGTCACAGTCTACCCCTGTTCTGACAGCGAGCATTACATTCCAAATGCCAAATAAAGATTGCTTTGAGTTTGCTCTTTTCGATGCACTGGTTCAATGTTTATGCTCCATTTGCCTCACAGTGCATCCCAATCGTCCCATTCAATGGATCGCCCCGGATAGGCAACTGCGTCAAATGGCCAGTTTTCTTCAATCCACTCCATAGTCCAGGCATATAGGGTGGGATCAAACCCCGCCTCATACTCTTCTGCCGTGACCCAGAGTACTACTTCAGCGTCAAAGCCGGGTTTGCTGACAGACCTGACATATATACAACCCCGCTCACGCTCTCCATCTGGAGTCAGAACGGCGTAGGCAAAAGACTCACGATTGTTAAATCGATTTTGTTCGGCCACCATGTCCTGCATAGCTTCCTCGGCAGTAATATTCTCATGAGGCCAGCTAGTGCCACGTGTAAAGGTCTGCTGCAAATGCTCTATTGAGGACATGTATGCTGCATAGTCAATATCGACCAGATCCGGACCTAGCGGAACTACAACGAAGTCTGTGGTTTCTACTAGGGTGGGTGGCTCAAAATCCTCTGGGATGAAAGGTGAAATTCCTTTAGTTTCTGTTGTCCTGGCTTGCATGAACTGTCTATAACCTCTGGTCATAGCAATAGCGCAATCACCGGGGGACTCGCGCACACCTTCTGTTTCACGGCACGGACCTTCCATCACTTCAGGAAGGTTCTGCACAACCCATTGCCTGGCCTCATAATAAATGGGCTGGTCATTGGAGCTGGTCTCAACGCCAACAATCACACCTTCTACAAAACTTATATGAAAGGTATCAGTCACATTGAAACCGGTTTCCAGTGCCAAAACCGGATCATCCTGCACGGTAATGGCGCAGACAACAGTGCCTTTTGATTCAATGGCACAGGGTGTGCGTTCAAGCACCATGTAATTACCACCTTCAGCCCAAGCTTGATAACCGAGAATAGCAACCTCGGCCTCGCCAGCCTCACTGAGTAAGGGCTGCAATCGGGCAGGATCAAAGGAGTAAAAGGCATCAATCATATTTTCGGCTGTAGCGAGGTCCGCTACCTGCTGGTCGACTACATCGGGCTCTCTGGCACACCCAGCTATTGTAAGCAGAAACAGTGCATATGAAGAAAACCGGGACAGTGTTGATTTGCTCATGAAAGTTCTCCAGCGTTTTAACTGGCTGCGAGTATAGCAAAGATTAACAGGCATAATGAGCAACTGAATCAGGAAAAGAGAGTATGAACACCATCGGACAATGATGCATAACGTCATAGCCTTCTAAAGCACTAATAGCCAGATCTACGTCGATTATCCAGTCTGTGACCAAGAGAAAAAGCCAACTGTCCGACAGTTCAAGCTGGTTGTCT
Source organism: Gammaproteobacteria bacterium (assembly GCA_026710425.1). Classification (GTDB taxonomy): domain Bacteria; phylum Pseudomonadota; class Gammaproteobacteria; order Pseudomonadales; family Pseudohongiellaceae; genus UBA9145. Next base: position 4,313 of record JAPORB010000137.1, on the reverse strand, counting down.
GGCAGTCATTGTATGGCCCGCTGAGTGCATGCACTGAACGCAACTTGCGGTAGACTATTTATCCCGAAACCTGCTTCGATTTGATACAGCAGTGTCATTGGTATCGAATGGAATCAGTTCTGCAGCAATGACACCTAAAAGGGAGTATCACTATCGATCAGGTAGCAATTGGCCTTGGCCTTTTATTCAAAGGATCGGCTGAAAGTGTTATGACTACGAATACCTAGGCTTTTCTCAAGCCGTTCGAAAAACCCTTATACATATTACAGTTCAGACGGCCCAGGTTTGACCTTTGTTGCAGAAGCATTTTGGTGATATCACAGCAGAATCGTGAATGCAAAAAAGGATCAATTTGGTCCTGCTTCAATTTTAAATCATCTTTGCAAGTTACAAATCCAAACCGAAACGTGCTTACCGCTATGAAATAGGCATATTTCTTGATTTGGAAATTAAGTATGAAGCCTTATGGCGATTCAAACCTACGGAGCTTGTGGAGAGTTAAGGGAGTCCCGCCAGATTGCCTTGGAAACTGAGTGAAGCCGAGATGGTGAAACCAGCGAGAAGATACCCAGCACAAACCTTCAAACCGACTGATTGAGTGCAGCCTGGCGATCTGCGAGAAGGCTCTGAAAGTAAAAAACTTGTTCTAGAAAGAGGGCAATAGGACTGTCAATGTCTGCCTGTGGAAAAATGCCGAGATAGAAAAATATCCTATATCCTTTCGAACCGAATCAACCGCCTTTAGGGACGTGCAGTCCTCGGAACTGATGAGTGTTTAAACTTAAACAGCTCAGCATGAAATACTGAACAACGACCAATAACACACATGTATACCGGCAAATTTACTCATACCGGACCGGATTATTGTCGAATAAAAATCCGATCCGGTAAGTTCATCTACACCCGTATTCCATTATAGGCGATAGGTACCTCCAAGGAAGATCATGCGACCTCGCGGGGTAGCAGGAAAAGCATTTTCCGAAATAAACGGATCTGTATGGGTGATGTTGTTAATGCCACCATACACGGTCAGCTGATCGTTGATGGTGTAGTTGGCATTCAAGTCGTGTATCCAGGTATCGCCCATATAGGCCGCAGGGCCAAACAATGTGTCAACAGTCTCGATTTCCGCCCTTGACGCACCGAACAGCATGTCGCCAAGAAACTGCGACTGCCAGCCAACTTGAAGACCACCCAACCGCCAGGTCAGGAAGATGTTTCCTGCCAGCTCCGGTCGAAAAATCTCGCCCAATCCCGGATCGACCTGATTCAAGTCAAGCGGATTGGTGAATTGTTCAAATCCATTGACTTGCGTTCCGGAAACGGAGACGTTGAAGTTGTGTGCACCAATATCAAAATTATAGGCGGCAGACAGATCAATACCGTCGGTTTCCCATTTTGCGAAATTGATCTCGGTGAAACGGATAAAGTTGAAGCCGCCAGCCTGTGGTGAAGTCACTTCCATATTTCTTCCCAGAAGGCTACAGAAAGAGTCGTTAAGTGACGTTCCCTGGTAGCAACCATCAACGATATCTTGTGCGCTGACATTGGATATTGCATCCTCAATGGTGATATCCCAATAGTCCAGGGTCAAGCTAAAGCCAGGCAAAAAGGAGGGCGTGAAAACGAAGCCGTAGGTAACTGTGTCCGCTGTTTCCTCAGATAGGTTGCGGTTGCCGCTTGATACACCAGAGAACCGTGCCGAAAGCGGGTCGGTCCAGACGTAATTGCCATCCGCATCGTTGGGATCAAGGCCGAAGCTTTGGAAAACCGCCCTACAGTTGTTAATGCTGTTATCGGCTTTGGTCGCATCGGCTTCTCTTAGGGCATCAATGTTCACGATGTCGCAAGGATCGGCTGGACGTGCAGTTGCACCGACTTCGGGTCCGAACAATTCGGTGATGTTGGGTGCCCGCACCGACTGGGACACGGTACTGCGCAAAGCAATGTCCTCAATCGGAGCCCAAACCAAGTTGACATTCCAGGTTTCGGTACCGCCGATTGTCGAATAGTCCGACCAGCGGCCCGCAACACCAAGCGTCAACTCTTCGAAAAATGGTCTCTCGGACATGATTGGCATGGAAAGTTCCAGAAAAGCATCGGTGGCATCAAATTCACCTGTTTCATTCCTGACTATCAACGTAGGATCGAAGCCTAGAGAGCCGTTATCCGAAACATCGCTGATCAAGGTGCCAGCGGGGATCGGCGATCCGGGCGGAATGACACCGCGCTGTATTGGGTCGAATCCAGCATCGGATGTCTCTTCCCGATATTCGGCACCCACAGCAAATCCGACCGGCCCGCCAGGCAATTCGAACCATTGCGCACTATCGCCTGCGATCGAGGCATAAAATACGGTTTGGTCAAGCGTCAGTTCGCTCATCTCAGTGAACGTGACCCAGTCGGCCATTTCCTGTGTGACACCCGATCTGCCCGCCCAAAGATTGAGGGGTACGCAGTCACCGCTACCCGGTGTAAAGGAATAATATCCCGAATCCCAAGAGGGAATATTAAATGGCGTGCTGCGCGCGGGTGCCATTGGATCTACATCTGCGCGGCATGCAGGCTGTCCTGTGTTAGGATCCGTTACTGCGTCGAGTCCTGCAAAAAAGCGGTCAATGATGACCGACCCCGTCTGTGATCTTTCCCAATTATAGCGTCCATAATTTGCATTCGCCTCATAGCTCCAGCCATTTTCGAACTCGCCTTCCAGGCCGGCCACGATTCGCCAGGTTTCCCGCTTGACCTCTTGAGTCGAATCAAAGTGTAGCGGATCAACTGTTAGGCCCACCCCTCCAGTCTGTTCTGCCACGGGGCGGATGAACTCGGGTAGGAAGGGGTTGTCCGGTGCCCCCCAGAGCAAGTCCCAGAAGGAAGTAGGACGCTGCTCCGATTCAGTTTCCTGTGTTACGTACTTCAATTCCAGGAAGGCCGTATCGTTATCAGTTAGGTCATAATGCGAGAAGAGATTTAGCGAGATTGTCTGGTCCGGCAGCACAATATCGTCGAGACCTTCCTGGGTCGCGGTATAGCTGTCGCCACCGAAACCATTGAAGTTTGATGCAATGATCTCATCTCTCACTGGTCGGATTGAACCATCCTCCTGAATACTCCAACACCCACCGGCAACACCGAAGGCTCCTGCCGCATAGGAAGAGTTGTAACCTGTAAATGAATCAAGACAGTCAGGCGTTCCATTGCCATCAAGATCAATCGGTGTCTCCACATCAAACCCAGTGAAATTGAATCCGTTACCAGGGATAATGTAGCCCCAGCCCGAGGTGATCGTGAAATTTGATCGCGCTTGCGCCGACCTCGCCGGCGAATTCGCTGCCTGATTGATCAGCGCAGTCTCGGCTGCGGTCAGGTTTGGTGCCATGCCGAATTGTTCGGTGTAGGAAGCAATGAAGTCATCGGCACTCTTGGGAATGTTTAGACCATAATGGTACAGCCCGGTAGTGGCGTAGTCGTAGTAGGCGGCAAAATTGGGCGTACTTGCGCCGATATCTCCCCTTTGGAAGCGCAGGTCAGGATGCTCCCAACCGTTGCCGGAAGAACCAGCATCCAGTCCATCCGCTCGTTCATAAACCTTCAGGCCAGCATCTTCGCGCACATCAGCAGAAAAAGTGATATTACCGCGGTCATTGTCGAAATTTCTGCCGTAGACTAGCGAAAACGATCCCTGTTGTGCATCAAAATACTCGGAAGTTCGGTAACTGGCATCCATTTCCAGACCTTCGAAATCGTCCCGCAGAACAAAGTTCACCACGCCAGTGACCGCATCGGACCCATAAACCGCTGATGCACCGCCAGTCAGCACCTCAACCCTTTCGACTAGTGCTCGGGGAATTGATCCGATATCCACCGCCGAAGACCCCTGGGCACCGCCCACATGACGACGACCATCAACCAATACGAGTGTACGGTTTTGTCCAAGATTGCGCAGGTTGAGACGGTTGCTGCCGATGCCACCTGCGCGGTCGACCGATTGTTCCTGAGTAAGCGACCCCAGCAGTGCCGGCACATCGTTGACCACATCAGACAAGGAAAACTCACCCGAAGAAAGAATGTCATCTGCGGTGAGCGTTTGCACCGGCAAGGCGCCAGCTAGGTTAGAATCCCGCGCAATGCGCGACCCCGTGACCACCACTTCTTCGATGACGTCTTGCTGGGCGTATGCCTGCTGGTAAAACGGAGCCATGGCAGCAGCCAGCAGAATAATTTCGGGTCGGCGGCGGAAAGGAATGGAAACTTTCATAATTCTCCCCTCAGTTGTTATTGAGGAATAGATTAAGAGTGGATTCTTATTTTTG